>CAIYXO010000876.1 GCA_903930165.1 uncultured Verrucomicrobiota bacterium
TCTCGGAGGCAGCTGCTTAGTCCCGCGGGCCCCCGGGTCACTTCGTCGTCCACTTCGTGTTGGCGATGCCCCGGCTCGTCGAGAGATGGATCCCGATCGTGTTCGGAGGAGTCCCCAATAGACCCCCTTCCATGAATCCGTTCCAAGACATCCGAAGCAAAGGTCTCCTCCACGCGAAGGGCCTGCTCTTCCTGGTCATCGGCGTGGTCGGCTGCGGCACGGTCGTCCTGGAGGTGCCCACGTTGAGGGTCGCGTTCGCCCTGGGCGCCGGCATCTGGGGAATCTGCCGCTTCTACTACTACCTCTTCTACGTGCTCGAGAACTACGCCGGACGGGATCGCAAATATGCCGGCCTCTGGGACGCGCTGAGATACGTTTTCACCCGGCGATGAAGGGAACCTGCCCCGCCTTGATGTCACCCTTGCGTCAGCACCGCTTTTCCCCCACGGCATGAACCCGAACGGATTGGGCACGATCTGCGCGTTCGCCGCCCTCTGGGCGTTCTGGCTGAGCCACCGCTTTGGGCTGTCCGTGTCCCCACGGCGACGTCTCGTGTTGGCGTCCGTGGCCACGGTCCTTTCGGTGCCAGCCGCCAGCTTCGCAGCCCATTATGCCCACGTGATTCCCGAGACGGCCGGGTATTACGAGTTCCGCTCATGGCATGGCACGGAATGTCTCTTGGTGATTCCGGGATTCGCGGGCGGGATGGTGGCGTCGATGTTGCCCCGCCGACTGCTCGCGCTGCCGCTGTTTGCATCCGCCGCGCTGGCCTTCGTCCCGGTCCTGAAGCCGTTTCTCCGCCCGATCGACCCGGCCACGATGCGGGACGAATGGAAGGACGGCGTCTGCCTGCAGAGCACCCCCTCGACCTGTGGCGCCGCCTCAACGGCCACCGTCCTCGCCTCGCTGGGTGTCCTGGCGCGAGAAGGTGAACTGGCGCGCGAAGCCCACTCGTATGCCGGCGGCACCGAGGCGTGGTACCTTGCACGGGGCGCGAGGTCCCGGGGATGCGAGGCGCGGTTCCGAATCGTCTCCGGCTTCGACCCGGACATCCCGTTCCCAGCCGTGGTGGGCGTTCGCCTGGAATCGTATGGCCACTTCATCGCGATCCTGTCGCGGGACGGCGACCGTTACCACGTGGCCGACCCGCTGACCGGATCCGAGTCGCTTTCGCGGGAGGAACTCCTTGGGCGCTACGCCTTCACCGGGTTCTACCTGTGCCTCCGGAAGAGCGTTTCCGACGCAATCTCCACGTCGGCACCGCCTCCACCCTGAACGCCGGAACCCGGGGCCTCGGTCTGCTCTTTCCGGGCGGTGCGCCGGTTCAGCGGCGCGGGGCGGGCGGGGTCGAGAGGACCCGGCGACGTTCTTCGTCCGACAGTTCGCGCCAGTCGCCGGGCTTGAGCGGGCCGAGGTCCAGTTCGCCGATCCGGACCCGGAGCAGCCGGAGTGTTCCGTGTCCGATGGCGCCGGTCATGCGGCGGACCTGCCGGTTCTTCCCTTCGTGCAGTTCGAGGGCGATCCAGCAGTCCGGGACGCTCTTGCGATAGCGGATCGGCGGATCCCTCGGGGGAAGCTCCGGTTGGGGATCCAGCATCCAGGCGCGGCAGGGACGTGTCCGGTAGCCTTGGATGTCCAGTCCCCCCGCAAGGATCGCGAGGGATTCCGGAGTGGGGATCCGCTCCACCTGGGCCCAATAGGTGCGGGGATGTCCACGCTCCGGATCCAGCAAGCGGGTATTCAGTCCTGGCTCGTCGCTGAGCAGGAGGAGTCCTTCCGAATCGGCGTCCAGGCGGCCGAGCGGATAGACCCGCGGAGGCAGACGAAACCCGGCGAGCGTGCGGTTGGGCGAACCGTCGGGAGTGAACTGCGAAAGGACCCCGTACGGTTTGTGGAGCGCGATCAGCACGGCGCTAGGGGGCTCCGTGTCGTCACTCGATCGCCCCGTCGCGGCGGCGTCCGGTGAAGAGGCGCTTGATCCAGGAGCCCACGGCGACCAGGGCGACCACGGCGATCTTCCACGCCTTCTTGAAGAAAAGGACGACCGGTCCAAGCAGGCCGAACTTCGCCGCGGCGGCGGCCGTGCCACCGAGGACCAAGGCGCCGAGGCCGTACTTGGCGATCTTGTCGCCCTGGCGGTACTCGGCATAGGACTCGCCTGAGGTGTACTTGTGGGTCGCGAGGATCTCCCGGAACTTCGGGAGGGTGGCGTCGATCTTGTCGCGGTCCTCGATGAGCGTGACCTTGGTGACGCCCTTCCTGCCGAGCAGTCGGACGTTGTAGTTCACGAACTTCTCCCCGCCGCTCTCGGCCTCGACGCTCCATTCGAGGTTCTTGGTGGCGTCGTCGTATCTCGGCGCGACATGCCAGCCGAGGATGTGGATCTCGGGCACGCCCTCGCTGCGGCGTTCCTCGTTCATCGCCTCGGTGCCCTTGCGGTAGTTCTCGAGCAGCTTGTCGGCGTTGAGGTCGTTCTTCTCGTCGTCCTTCACGTAGCCGATGTCCTCGAACTGGAAGATCACCCACCAACCGTTGGTCTCGGAGCGCAGCAAACCGGTTTCATCCCCGTCGGGGTGGTTTCCGGTCATCCGGAGGAACTTTTCCGCCTCGCGCGAGGCGAGGAACCGGAAGCCTGACGGGAAGGAGATGGCGGCGCGGTCGCCGAGTTTCCCGGTCGCGGGTCCGTTGAGCCAGTTGAGCCGGTCGATCGGGCTCTTTTCCTTGTCCGGGGAATACTCCTCCGCCTTGTCGGCGGCGTGGAGCGAGGGCAGCAGCAGGGCAAGAAGGAGCAGACGGAGCAGGTGCCGGGTCGTCGTCACAGCCCTAGCCAAGCGGCAACGTCCGTGGATCGCAAGTCCGGCGGCGGGGACGTGCCTCAGACCGGCACGGCGAGTTTCCGAAGCTGGTCCCAGGGACCCGTGATGGCGACGGTGACGCCGGGGACCTGGATGTTGACGAACAGGGTGGAGCCGTCCGGCGAGAAGCACGGGCCGCACAGCTCGGAGAGGGTGGTCCGGCCGAGCTTGTAGATCTTGCCGTCGGGGGTGATCCCGACGATGTGGTGCGGGACGGCGCCGCCGTCCTCGCACACGATCATGTCGCCCCATGGTGCGACGCAGCCGTTGTCGCAGTTGTCGACCAGGTTGCCGTCGTTGGGCTCGATGAAGAGTTCCAGGTGGCCGGGTTGCGCGGCCTCGCCGGGGCGGCCTTCCTCGGGGCCCGGGACGTAGCGGAGGATCTGCCCCTTCCGCTTTGCGCCGCCGTTGGTGCAGCAAAGGTAGACGGCGTCGCGCCCCCACCAGCAGCCTTCACCTCGGGCGAACCGGGCCGCGCCCTTCTCGAAGAATCCCTGGTAACGGAGGTCGTCGTCGGGGGAACCGATGTTCTCGAGGTCCACCCATTCGACCGGCATCCGGGTTCCGACGGAGACCCGCTGTTCCTTCCAGTTGCGGGTGTCGCATCGGGGCTGGTCCCGCAGGCGGAGAGCCTGGAGGCGTCCTCCGCGGTGGAGTTGGCCCGGGGTCGAGGGGATGAAGCGGTAGAACAGCCCGTCGAAACGGTCCTCGGTCTGGTAGACGATGCCCGTGCGCGGGTCGACCGCCACGGCCTCGTGCCGGAAACGTCCCATCGCCTTCAAGGGCACCGGCGTCGTCAGCTGGACGTCGCTCCAGGCGGGCACCTCGAAGTTGTACCCGTGCGGCTGTTCGATGTCGGAGGGGACCTTCTCGTCGTCGCCCGGCTTCTCGACGGCTTCCTCGCAGGTGATCCAGGTGTCCCACGGCGTGATGCCGCCGGCGCAGTTCCTGTAGGTGCCGGCAAGGCTGAGGAAATGGCGCACCAGCTTCCGTCGTGCGGTGTCGTAGACGAGGTTGGTGGTGCCGCCGAGGCCGGGGACGCGGCCCTTGCCGGTGTCGTAGACCTGGGAGAGGTCGACCTTGCGGAGCCCGTGGTTGCGAGGGCCGTAGGGGCTGTACTGGCCGTGCTCGGGGCCGAGCTCGTGGTTGCGGACGAGGACCGTGGTGCCGTCGGGCCCCTTGAAGGCGCCCATGCCGTCGTGCAGCCCTGGAACCAGGAGGCCGTCGGACATGCGTTCACCGACCTCGGAAACGAGCTCGTATTGGAATCCGGGGAGCAGGTCGATGACGCGGAAGAAGTCGGAACCGAGGGCCGCGTCGAGCTGCTGGTAGTTCCGGGTGTCCGTCCCGGCCTGGGCCACGTGGCGCAATCCGGCGAAGGCCATGGCAACCGCTCCGGATCGACCGAAGAAGGAGCGTCTGTTGAGCTTCATGGTGCCGGATGCAGGACGGGGTTGGCCGAAAGGCTAAGGATGGCAGGCGCAGGAGCCGCCACACGGGGTGGGGGGCGGGGTCGCGCAGGCGCCGTCGCCGCAGGCGGGTTCGGATTTCAGCATGAGGAACCCGCCGGAGATCACCCTGCGGACCGGTTGACCGGATTCCGGGTGGTGGGTCAGGGCGCGGTCGTTCATCGACTGCTTCACCTCGAAGCGCTGGACGGGGCCGTCGGGAACGGTGGGTATGGTTTCGTACTGATATACCGGCATAGGACTGTGGAGAGAGTAGTGGCACGGCGCCGCCGGGGTGCAATCCCGCTTTGGCCGGATCCGTTCGGGAGGGTTCGGCTCGCGAAGGCCCGAACGGGGAGAAGGTGCCAGGCCCGGGCGTGGAACACCGTCGTGGACAGTTGGCGGGAAAGGGGAGAGCGAAGGGAATAGGGACCGCAGCTTGGCAGCCGCGGCCACGAGGTGCCGGAAAATCGGGAATCCGAGATCAGGAACCACGAATCCCTTGCCGGTTCAGGTTTCGAGTCCGGAGAAGGAGGGGTCTCCCAGGCCGGGAAGCTCTCCGCGGCTGTCGGCGAAACGGTCCACCGGAACGCCCATCCGACGCATCAGCCCGACATGCAGTCCCGCCATGGGCGTGTCGCGTTCGTAGACGAGGTGGCGGCCCGGGGCGATGGAGCCGCCGCCGCGGCCCGCCAGGACCAGGGGAAGGTTGTGCGGGTTGTGGGCGTTGCCGTCGCGCATGCCGGCGCCGAAGAGGATCATGGAGTTCTCCAGCACGTTGCCATCGCCCTCCTTGAGGCCGCGAAGCCGTTCGAGGAGGTAGGCGTACTGTTCGACGTGCCAGCGTCCGATGCGCGTGTAGGCCGCGAGCTTGTCCGCCTTGCGCTCGTGGTGGCTGATCTCGTGGTGGCCGCCCTTGACGCCGTCGAGGAAGGAGAAGTTCCGGCCGGACACCGCGTTTCCGAACATGAAGGTGCCCACGCGGGTGGAGTCGGTCCAGAAGGCGAGCGCCAGGATGTCCATCATGATCCGGACCTGTTCGGTGTGGTTGATCCCGCGTTCGCTGGCGCGGGCGGGATCGAGATAGACGTCGATGCGGCGGCCGAGACGTTCGATCTCGGCGCGGGCGGCGCTGTCGGCGAGGTACTCGGCCGAGGCGCGGCGGCGGTCCCACTCGATGCGCTTCTCGACGGCTCGAACGCTTTCGAAGTACTCGCCGAGCTTCTGCTGGTCGTTCTTCCCGAGCTGCCGGCGCAGCCGTGAGGCGTCCTCCGCGACCAGGTCGAGCACGCTGGTGTTGTCGCCGAAGCGGGAAGGCTTCAGGCCGCCGGACGAACGGAAAAGGCGGTCGAAGGCCAGCTTCGGGTTGATTTCCTTGGCGGCCGGCGTGGTGGGGGTGGTCCAGCTGATGTGGGAGCCGTAGAGGCGGGTGAAACCGACGTTGGTGTCGACGCCGGTGGTGATCGGTTCGATGCCGAGTTCGAGGGAGGGAAGCGGAGTGAGGTTGCCGATCCTGCGGGCGATCAGCTGGTCCATCGAGGTGTTGCCGGCGCAGAGGTCGGCCCCGGTGGTGCGCGTGATCGTGGTGCTGGTGAGGAACCCGCCGGTCTTCACGTAGTGGCCGTCGCCGGTGTTGGTGGCGGCGTTCCAGAGCTGGGTGAGCACCAGCAGCTCGGACTTCATCCCGGAGAGGGGCGACAGCAGTTCGGAGAGTTCGAAGGCGGAGCCGGTGCCCTTCGGGGTCCAGGCGTCCGGATTGACGCCGTTGGGCATGTAGAGGCAGCCGAACCGGACCGGACGGGCCGCCGGAGCGGACTCCGAGGCCAGGCCGCGGGGCATCATCGCGTCCAGGAGCGGCAGCGCCATCGAGACTCCGGCACCCTTGAGCAGGGTCCTGCGGGAGAGACGTCCGGGAATCATGTTCGGATAGGTAGCACGGGAGGACGGGGCCTCCAAGGTCCGAGGAAGACGCGATGGCGCCGTCCGCCATTCGGCAGAAAATGGCGACCCGAAAGGAGTCCGGCGCGTCCCGGAAATGCGGACGCCGTCCCTGTCGGGGGACGGCGTCGGCGCGAAGTGCAGGAGTCTGCCCCGATTTGGGACGGCTCAGAAGGTGTAGCCGAGGCCGGCGAGCAGGCGCAGGTCGTTCTCCTTGCGTCCCGGTGCCGGGTGGGAGCGGTAGAAGTCCTGGAAGGTGACGTTCAGCGAGAGCTTCTCGGTGACCTTCGAGGAGAGGGTGAGGTCGAAGTTCATGACGTAGTTGTCGAACTCGTCGACCTTCGGCAGGAACTCGATCTTCTGGCTCAGGGAGGCGCGGTCGTTGATCTTCCAGCGGAAGTTCTCCGCGACGCGCAGGGAGAGGTAGTTGTCGGTGCCGGCACCCTTCAGACGTTCGAAGATGTAGCCGGGACCGGCCTCGAACGCGAGGGTGATGGTGTCGTTCTTGATGGCGTAGTAACCGGCGGACGGAACGAGGCTGACGCGGTAGTCGATGCCTGCGATGCGGTCCTGACGTCCGTCGACCAACGCGGCGAAGTACCAGCGCTCGGTGATGAGGCGGTTGTACTGGCTGAAGGCGCCGTAGTTCTGGGCGGTGGTGGTGCGGTTGCCGGTGGTGAAGTCGCGGTTGTTGCCGTAGGTGGCATCGGCGCCGAGGGCCACCTCGTTCTTGTCCCACTTCTTGAGGGTCTTGATGGCGGCGCCCACCAGCAGGGTGTCGGAGTTGCCCTTGGCGAGGGAGGCGTTGACGTTGGCGGTCGTCTGCCAGCCCTTGGGTTCCTCGGCGATGGCGAGGGTGGAGCCGGCGACGAGACCGACGAATGCGGTGTACAGGATTGAGTGCTGCTTCATGACAGGATGGCCGGGCGTTCTAGGAGGGGGGCATCTGGCTGGCAACCGGATTCCGAGTCCATCGCGGAAGGAGGACAGGACTTCCGGGGCGGTTTCGCGGCTTGTCATTCGGCGCGGTTCGGGGCATTGGCCTGCGGCATCCGATGGACCTGAAGCTCATCCTAGAGGCCTTGCTGTTCACTTCCCAGAAGCCGTTGTCTCCCGCCGAGCTGCGGGACGTTCTCACCCGTGCGGCCGGGGAAGAGGGGGCCGCGGAGCCGGTCCGTGCACTCGGTCGGCTCGATCCGGACCGGATTCTTTCCACGCTGCGCGAGTTGGCGGCGGAACACGAGACGGCGGGACGTTCCTACCGGCTGGTGTGCGTCGCGGGAGCCTGGCAGTTCGTCACGGAACCGCCGTTCGCCCCCTGGCTCCGTGCCCTTCTCGGGGTGAAGGCCCGACCTTCCCGGCTGAGCCAGCCGGCCCTGGAAACCCTCGCCATCATCGCCTACCGGCAGCCCATCACCCGCGCCGAGATGGAGCAGATCCGAGGCGTCGCCGTGGATGGGGTCCTGTCGAGCCTGGTCGAGCGCGGCCTGATCTTCCAGGCGGGGAGGGCCGAAGTCATCGGACGTCCGATGCAGTTCGCGACGACGCCGGCGTTCCTCGAATACTTCGGACTCGGCTCCCTCGAGGAGCTCCCCGACGCATCGGAACTCCGACGCATCCCGGTGCAACGCCCGGAAAGCCTCATGACGGTGGATCCGCATCTGGCCACGGCCCCGGCGGAGACGACCGCTGCGGTTCCTGCGGACTCCCTGGCCCTCGGATTGCAGATGGAAGGTTCAGGCCCCGCCGTGGCTGGGGACGTGGCGGCCGAGGTTCCGGCGGTCCCGACGCCCCCTGCAGAAGGACCGGCCGGGGACCCGGCGGTCGGCTGATCCGGCCGCCACCGTGATCGCCGACATGCCTTCGCCCACCGAGTTCCGGCTTCCGGACTGGTTCCATCTCACTGCCGTGTTCTTCGCCGGAGGCGCGGGGGCGCTCGCCGCGATCCGTCGTCGATACGATGTCGTGGGGGTCGCCTTCCTCTCGCTCGTCTCCGGACTTGGTGGCGCACTGGTGCGCGATGTGGTGCTGCAGCGTGGTGTGCCTTCGATCTTCCTGGACGGGCGCTACATCCTCACGGTGGTCCTCGCCGGCCTCGTGGCCTATGCCTTCGGCCACAAGGCCCCGCGCATCGCATCGCTGCTTTCGGTCTCCGATGCGCTAGGCCTCGCAGCCTATGCGGTGATCGGTGCGCAGATGTCCGTCCAGACCGGCCTCAGCCTCTCGGCGTCGGTGGTTGTGGGCACGGTGAACGCCGTGGGTGGAGGTCTCATCCGGGACATCCTCGTCCGGGAGGAACCCATCATGTTCCGGCCCGGACATTTCTACGCGTTGGCGGCGGCGGCGGGCTCGACGTGCTTCGTCCTGCTGCATCGCCGTGCGGAACTCGAGGGCGGATTTTCCGGCGCCGTGGCCGTCGCCGTGGCGTTCCTCATCCGGATACTGGCCGTCCGCTACGACTGGAAGACACGTCCGATCGAGCCTTCCAAGGAAGGGGACCGCGGTTCTCTTGGGGATTGAAGCCCAGCTCGCGGAGCCGGGCGCGGATTCGTGCTGAAATCGATTGATCGTGTCCCTCGGGACGCGAAAGCTCCGCGGCCCTATGTCGAAGCCCGCCCTGGGTCGAGGACTCGGTAGCCTCATGAAGAACGGAGACGCACCTCCCGCCGATCTTTCGGCGACGGAGCCCACGGGTGCGTCGAAGTCCGGTCCCGTGGGGCCGGGCCCCTTCGCGGGCGGCGTCACGCTGTTGTTGAAAGGCAACGACCGCAACGTCGGTGTCCCTTCTCCCGCCTTCCCATCCGATCCCGTGGGCGGCCCGGTCGCGGACCTCGCGGGAATCCCGAATCCTTCCGGACGATCCAGCCCCCCTGTTCCTGCGGCCCATACGGTCCATACGGGCTGGATTCCTCAGGCCTTGGTTTTCAGCGACCTGGTCATGGTGGCCGTGGCGGTGCTCTGGGCTGTTGCGGGTGAAGGAGACTGGAGATGGATCGGGATCGGAGCCCTGATGGTGGTCGGATGTGTACAGGCCCTGGTGGCTTGGACGCTGGTGCGTCCTGCCGATACCGGGAACGCCCTGAACCGTGGGGCCTCGGAGCCCGCGGCGGCACCCCGTATCCGGGTCCATTTCGTCGACGAAACACCGCGTCACCGCCGCTGAGTTCCTTGGTTCCAACCGGCTGCCGGGTTCCCGGCATCATCGGGGAGAAGCGATCCTGGGCGGATCAACGGGGCGGCTTGGCGACCGCGGTGGGTCGGGCGTTGGTGAGGTGTTCACCGACGACCTTTTTCCAGGCGGCGTAGCCCAAGGGACTGAGATGCAGGCGGTCCGCCGCGAAGAAGTTCGTGTCCGGAGACCCGCGCGAATCGAGGAGAGGCGAGAAGACATCGATCACCGAAACGTCCGGGTGGCGATGCGCGACGTCGGCCACCAGGCGGTTGGCCCGTTTCTGATCGTGGAGCAGCGCGAGACGCTTCGGGCTCGGCTTGATGGCGAGGAAATCGATGGGGATCGGCCCCGCCTTTTCCCGCACGCGGGAGACGAAGGTCTCGAAGTCGGCGGCGACGGTCTCCGCCGTCTTGCCATCCGCGATGTCGTTGTCGCCCGCATACAGCACCACCCGGGATGGGTTGTAGCGCAGTACCGTCCGATCCAGGTGGAACAGGACATCGCTGAGATGGGAACCACCAAAACCGCGGTTCAGCACCGGAAGGTTCGGAAATGAGACGGGCAGGTCGGGCCAGAGCCGGATGCTGGAACTTCCGACGAACACGATCGGTCGGTCCGGCGGAGGGTTGGCGCCGTCGCGGCGGTCGAAGGCGGCGATCTCCTTTTCGAAGCGAAGGGGATCGGCCGGAGGCGCGGCCAACAGGGGGACCAGCCATCCGAGAGAGAAGACGGCGAGCAGGAGTCGGCGGAACACGTACCGAGTGAAACAGAAGCCGCCTGTCCCGGAAAACCGGAACAGGCGGCCCAACCCAGAACCGACCAACAGACGCGGCGCAAACGGGCGCCGATGTGAGAACAGTGGCAGTTCTGATGCCACGTCCGTTTTTCTCAAATTTGAGGGAGGATCAGTTGAGGGAGTTGGTCCGCCATTGGGGAGTCAGGGCCCAAAGGTTGATGGGTTCGAGGGACTTGCGATACCGGAGATACCGGGTTGAACCGTCGGCAAAGGAGAAGTCGGAACCGCCGGACCTGGAAGCCCCCGCGGTGCCGCGGGGACCGCCATTGTGGACGGAGTGGTTGAGGACCTCGTTGTCGTTCCCGAGACGACCCTCCATCAGGTCCATGAAGTAGTGGGCCACCGAGTAGAGCTTCTCACCGAACACCACGGTTTCGCCGGGTTCGGGGATCTGGTTCTCGTTCATCGATTTCCCGACGATCGTGTTCATGTCGAAGGTCTCTCCGGTGCCAGCCATCTGCTGCTCGTGCCAGTCGTTCCAGCCGTTGATGATGTAGGTCCGGGGGGCGGAGTCGGCGACGAGGTTGGTCCGGGTCTCGGCGGTGGCCGGCTTGTTCTTTCCGCCGTCGGCGATGTCGCTGGGGCAGACCAGGACCTTGACGGTCTGGTACATGGGAAGGAGGCGATCCGGCCAACGGGGCCCCGAGTTCCTTTCCGGGAACAGCCCGTTGTTTTCCCCGGTGTACAGGGTCGATGCGAGGCCGACCTGACGCAGGTTGTTCACGCACGAGATGCGTTTCGCGCTTTCCTTCGCCTTGCCCAGGGTCGGAAGGAGCATGCCGGCGAGGATGGCGATGATCGCGATCACCACGAGGAGTTCGATGAGCGTGAACGCTCGGTTTCGCGTGGAGGAATTGGAATTCTTCTGATTCATGGGCTTTTGCGATCGTTTCCAGGCGACGCGATCCCGGGCCTTCTCGGAGTTGTGTCGAATGCCCAGCGCTCCAGTGCCGTCCTCCATCGGGTCAGAACTATGGAACGCAAGACTCTCGGCCTCTGCCTTTTGCTCACCTTTCTGGGTGGGATCTACGTCTACCGGTTCACCGACTGGTTCGACAAAAAGGCTATTCAAGTCAGTGTCTCTTTTCGGCCACTGCGTCAGGCTGCGGCCCAGGAGGCCCTGCCGGTCGTCTTCGGACTCGATCAGGACCATGCATTGAAGACGGTGGTCGTTTCCGAGCTGGATGCTGCGGACACGAACAAGGTGGTCCGGCCGGTTTGGAAGCTGGAGGCCTCCCAGAAGACTTCCCCGACCCGGGGCTTCCTGTACGGTGACCTGCCCGAAGGGATGAAGGAAAGCCCGGTTCCCGGTGTCGCACAGCCGCTGAAGGCCGGCACCTCCTACCGTGTCGAACTGTCTTCGAAGAGCGCCAAGGGAAGTGCCGTCTTCCAGGCGAGGGGTGGCGAGTGATCCCGCGCGCGGACGGTTCCTTCGGCACCTCCGTCCGGACATTGCGTGCCGGCCCGGCTTCTGGTTCGTTCGTCGCCGCGGCCCGAATTCCCGGGGCCGCTGAACCCCGTTCCATCCCGAGAAAATGAATCCGCTGAAGTCCATCGCTTTCCGCCTGTCCGTTGTCTCCGTCCTTGCAGCCCTGCTGGTTTCGGCCCAGGTGCCGGCCACCGACCCCGGTACTTCCGGAGCCGGGGCGCTCGGATCCACCAACGTTCCGGTGACGCCTGCCCTGCCGCTGGTGGCGCCCCCGCTTTCCCCGGAGACCCCGATCCCGGCTCCGACCGGGGAGGTGCTCCAACCCACGGGCGCCGCCGAGACGCCGAAGCCGGCCGCGCCGGTGAAGCCCGCCGCACCGAAGCTCCCGGGAATCGGTGTCCGCGGCACGGTGAAGTCCGTGGATGCCAAGGCGATGACGGTGACGGTGGGCGTGTCGGGCAAGGGCAAGTCGACGGAACATGTCGTCCAGATCTCCAGCGCCAGCCGATATACCCGTGACGGCAAGGCGGCCATTCTCTCCGACATCGCCGTCGGCGACTCCTTCAACTGCCGCGTGAAGAAGAAGAAGACGGAGGAGACGTTGATCACCGGTGCATTCAAGTCCGCCGGCGCCGGTGCGAAGCCGATGTCCAAGCCGAAGGCGAAGGAAGTTCCCGCCGCGGCCGAACCGTCTTCGCCGAAGCAACCCTGATCCTGGGTGCTCGTTGGAAATGGAGCCGTGGTTTCCTGTTCTTGGATTCCGTGGCGCGGACACAGTGTTCGGGCACACGACACTCTTCTTGCGAAAGGACTGATATGGGACTGATGGACTACATCAAGACGCAGTTGCTGGAGATCATCCAGTGGGAGGACGATTCCCGTGACACCTTGAGCTGGCGATTCCCGGACCAGGACAAGGAGATCAAGAACGGCGCGCAGTTGATCGTTCGCGAGTCGCAGGTGGCCCAGTTCGTCCACCTGGGCCAGTTCGCCGACACGTTCGGACCGGGAAAGCACACGCTCAAGACCGAGAACATCCCTGTCCTGAGCACGCTCATGGGCTGGAAGTTCGGCTTCGAGTCCCCGTTCAAGTGCGACGTCTACTACGTCAACACCCGGCTTTTCACCGGCAACAAGTGGGGGACCAGCAACCCCATCATGCTGCGCGACCCGGATTTCGGAATCGTCCGCGTCCGTGCGTTCGGCACCTACGACTTCAAGGTCGCCGACGTGAAGGTCTTCCTGAAGGAGGTCGCCGGCACGGACCACCATTTCAGGATCGACGAGTTCCAGGATTCGATGCGCTCACGGTTCGTGAGCGTCTTCAGCGACGCCCTCGCGAGCGCGAAGCTGCCGGTCCTCGATGTCGCCTCCCGCTATTCGGAACTGGGCGAGGCGCTCCTGCCGGTGCTGAACCCGGTGCTGCGGGAGAAGTACGGCATCGAGCTGGGAAGCTTCATCGTCGAGAACGTTTCCGTGCCTGCCGAGGTGGAGACGGCCATCGACAAGCGCTCCAGCATGGCGGCGATCGGCAACCTGAACGACTATGTGAAGCTGCAGTTGGCGGAGTCGTTGGGGCGCGGGGAGTCGGGCGGAGCCGGAGTCGCCGGATTGGCGGCCAGTTCGCTCTCGGCACCCAGATCGCACGCGACCTGGGCAACCCGTCGCCCTCGGGGCCACCGCCATTGCCCGGGGCCGCCGCTCCTGCCGCTCCATCAGGGGCGGCCGCAGGACTTCCGGAACTTCTCGGTCCCGGAGAGGTTGCCACGGCCCTGGGTGTCTCCGAGGCGGACGTCCTCGCGGCGTTGTCCGACGGATCGCTCAAGGGGAAGAAGATCGGAAGTGCCTGGAGGGTCACCCGTACCGCCCTCGAGGAATTCCTCCGAAACTGAGCGCGGATCCGTTCCGGGCGGCTCAGGGGTGCTTCGCGCCGGCGGGGGCCGTCGGGTCGGGGTTCGTCGACTCGGCGGCCGCCGGCCTGGTCTTCTGCTTCTCGGTGTAGGTGATGACACCGGCGCCGAGTACGATCAGGCAGACCCCGAACCAACGGAGCATGCTGACCTCCTCGCGGAGGACCAGCTTCGCAGCCAGCGTCGTCAGGACGAATCCCAGGGATGTCAGCGGCCAAACGAAGCTGACGTCCCCGCGGCTCATCAGGTGGAGCAGGCAGCCGAAGAACGCGGCCTCGAAGGCGACTCCCAGGAGAAGGTGCCGATTGGTGGCTCCGGCGCGGACCATCCGGAGCACTTCGGCCACTCCCCACCGTTCCATCTCGCCGATCTCCTTGAGCCCGCGGCTGAGGAACACGACCCCCACCGCCTCCAGGATGAGGCCGGTGGCGAGGACGATGAGCAATCGTGTCATTCGAGGTCCGAGTAGCGGCAGAGGACGATCCCGCGCTGGCGGATGATTTCCTTCACCTTGGGGCTGGTGAGGGCCTCGAGTTCGTGGAGGTGGCTGCCGAAGTCCGGATGGCAATAGAGTTCCCAGGTGCCGGGCTTCAGGTTCTCGAGGAGGCGCAAGACGAAGGCCTCGTTGATCCGGTCGTTCTGGAGCAGCCCGAAGGTGGCGTCCGCGTACTGGACATTGCGGCGTTGGAGGGAGGCCTGGGCCCGCGCCGCGAGCCGGTTGAAGACCACGGCGTGGAACGTCCTGTAGAAATAGCGCCCATAGGCGAGGCGCAAGTTCATCCAATACGGGTCCCGGGTCAGCCGCATCGCGCCGATGCCGAGATCCGCCTTGTCCTTCTTCAGGAAGTTGAAAACGGTCGGATGCAGGTGGAAATTCAGGTGTCCGTTGACGTGGTCCAAGGGCAGGCCCGACATCCGGAACTCGCGGAACTGGGCGTGGATCTCCTGGCGCAGGTAGTGATGGAGGGAGCTCCGGAAGAAGTAGCGCAGGCCGGCGAAGACCGGGCTTGGGCTGAACTGGAACTTCTGGTCGACGACACCGATGATCTCGCTCGGCTTGAGTGTGGACTTGCCGCAGACGAGTACGAGATGGAGTCCCACCGCGAGCAGGGGATTCTGGCGTGCGATGTCGACCGCCTCGTTGGCGCGGTTTCCGTTCACCATGAGGCTCGCGGACGTCAGGATGCCCTCGCGATGGGCCTGTTCGATCGCGGTGTTGGCGCTCTCCGAGCTGCCGAAGTCGTCGGCGTTGACGATGAGCCGGATGGTTTGGTCAGCGTCCATAGGTGGCGAAGGGGATTCCAAGACGGGCCTTGATCAGGGCCGGAACCACGAGGGAAAGCTTCCGGAGTCGGGAAAGGCGCACAGGGGTTTCGTCCAGCACTTGGAACCTCGAGGCTTCGAGTCTTTGGAGCAGGTGCCAATAGACGTTTCCCATGAGGTCTGCGGTCCTCATGTTGTCGCTTTCGGACTTGGGCAGGATCTCACGGGCGAGCCGGTAGTGGGCCTTGGCCCTCCCGGCCACTTCCGTCGCGAGATGTTGGAACCGTTCCGACCATTCCCGGCGCAGGATCTCACCGGGATCGATACGGAAGCGGGCGAGATCGGACAACGGAAGGTAGATGCGACCGCGGGCTGCGTCGTTCCCGACGTCACGGAGGATGTTGGTGAGTTGGAGGGCCTTTCCCAGGTGGTCCGCATAGCGCCGGCACAGGGGATCCCGGTAGCCGAAGATCTCGATGCTCAGCAATCCGACCACGCTGGCGACACGGTAGCAGTAGAGTTCGAGTGCTTCGGGTGTCTCGTAACGGGTCTGGTCGAGGTCCATTTCGACACCTCGTATCAATTCGTCGAAGAGCCCGAAGGGCAATCCGTAGGTCTTGATGTGCGGCGCCAACTCCCGGTTGACCTCCATCCGCGGGTCGCCGCCTCCACAGGCGGTCGCGATGTCCGACCGCCACTCGGCGAGTTGGCGCCTGCGTTCGTCCACCGGAAGGGAATCCTCGTCGGCCACGTCGTCCACCTGTCGGCAGAACGCGTAGAGGGCCGACATTGCGACCCGTCGCTCCGGCGAAAGAAGGATGAAGGCGAGGGCGAGATTGGACGCGCTCTTGCGCGTGATCTGTACGGAAACGCCTTCCGGTGCTCCTTGGGTCACGGGGATTGGACGTTGGTGTCGCCGGCGCCCCGTGGCGGGAGGCCACCTGTCTCGGCCAAGGTCGGATTCCGGGGCCTTTCCTTGCTGCTGCGCCGGCGGCGGCGTCCGCCGCTCTTCCCGGGTTCGGTCGAGGCCGGCCCTTCGCGGAGCGCCCCACGCTTCCGGGAGGTGTCCGGCTTGCGGATGAAGACCGCCCAGATCAGGCACAGGCCGATGACCGCGAAGACCGCGGCAAAGACGGCGCCCATCCCGCTCATCATTTCACGGGTGCCGGTCGGCAGGGCGCTGTTGGGCAGGGCCGGGGCCGGGGTCTCGACCACGGCCAGATGGATGGGGAGTTCGTCCGTCATCGGGCCCCAGAGCCTGTTCCGGCATCGGTGTCCTCGTCAACGGCGCCGTCCACACCCAGGCTGAGCCTTCCCATCCGGTACCGGAGGGCATGTCGGCTCAATCCCAGCGCCGCGGCGGCCTTCCCGAGGCTCCCGTCGCTCGCCTCCAGTGCCCGGAGAATCATCTCCTTCTCGAAGCGGAGGAGGGCGTCCGTCAGGTTTTCGTCCCTCGGATGGGGATGGGAAACCTGGATTCCCTCGCGGAGGCGCGACTCGACCTCGAAATCCGGCAGGCTGGACGGCTGTACCTCATCGGCGGCCTCGAGGATCACCGCCCGTTCGATCACGTTCCGGAGCTCCCGGATGTTCCCGGGCCAGACATGCGCCTGCAGGGCCTGCAGGGCCAAGGGGGAGATGTCCTTCAGCGAGCGCCCGAGCTTCGCCGCGAATCCCTTCAGGAAATGACGCGCGAGCAGCGGGATGTCCTGACCGCGTTCGCGCAGCGGGGGCGGCCGGAACTGCATCACGTTCAACCGGTGGAAGAGGTCCTCGCGGAACTCCCCCTTCTTGATCGCGTCGACGATGTTCCGGTTGGTCGCGGCGATCAGTCGGACGTTGACCCTCATCTCCTGGGTGCCACCGACCCGGGTGAAGGAGCCGTCCTCCAGGAAGCGCAGCAGTTTCGCCTGCAAAGGCCGGCTCATGTCGCCGATTTCATCCAGGAACAACGTGCCGCCGTCGGCTTCCTCGACATAGCCGCGCTTGGTCCGGTGGGCGCCGGTGAAGGCGCCGCGTTCGTATCCGAAGAGCTCTGACTCGAGCAACGTCTCCGGAATGGCGGCGCAGTTGAGGCGGACGTAGGTCGCGTCGGAGCGGCGGCTCAGGGAATGGATGGCCCCGGCGATGAGTTCCTTTCCGGTGCCACTTTCGCCAAGGATCAGGACGGTCGCGTCGGTGGGGGCCACGGTCTGGATCAGTTGGCGCAGTTCCCGGATCTTCGGCGACTCACCGATGATCTGTTCGAGCCGGATGCCGTCGCCGGCCCGAGCCTTGAGGGCGGCGTTTTCAGCCAGAAGCCGGTGGCGCTCCCCGCAGCGGCCGACGGCATGGAGCAGTTCGTCGGGTTCGAACGGCTTGGCCAGGTAGTCGATCGCCCCGGCCTTGATCGCCTCCACCGCCAGCTTGGGGGTGGCGTAGGCGGTGATCATCAGGATCGGCAGTCCCGGACGCTTCTCGCCCGCGGCCCGTAGGAACTCGTATCCGCTCATGCCGCCGAGCCGGGCGTCGGTGATGACCATGAAGAACTCCTCCTGCTGGAGCATCTTCAGGGCGTTCTCGGCCGATTCCGCCAGGCGCACCTGGTAGTCTTCGCCCTCGAGGACGGTCTGGAGGGAGAGGCGCATGTTCTTCTCGTCGTCCACGACGAGCAGCGGTGGGAGTTTCATTGGAGTCGCATCAGCGTACGCGCCGGGAGGTTGATCGTGAAGGTGGCGCCCTTGCCAACCTCCGAATCCACCCTCACCCGGCCGCCGTACATCTCTGCGTTGTGCTTGACGATCGCCAGCCCCAGACCGGTTCCCCGGTCCTTGGTGGTGAAGTAGGCCTCCCAGATCCGCCCGAGCTGGTCCGAGGGGATGCCGGGACCGGAGTCATGGATGGTCACCTGGACCGAATAGTCGGGAGTCGCCTTGGCGCCGATCCAGACCTGTCCGACCCCTTGCATCGCCTCGCGGGCGTTGACCAGGAGGTTGGTGAAGATTTCCAGGAAATGGACCCTCTGTCCGAGCAGGCTGGGCAGGGGATCCACGTAGTCGCGGTGAACCTGTATCTGGAATCCCGAGCCCGGCGGGAAGGCGACCAGGAGCGACTGCTCCAGGATCTCCGCCAGGCCGATCCGTTCGACCCGGCCCTCGGCGAGCCGGGCATACCCCATCAGGTCCGTGATGATGCGGTCCGAACGGGCCACCTCCTCCCGGATGATCGCGATCTGCTGGGTGATCGTCTTCCCTTCCTTGACCGTCTTGTGGAGCGTGTAGGCGGCGTTGTTGATGATCCCGAGCGGGTTCTTCAGCTGATGGGCGATCTCAGCCGCGAGGCGCCCTGCCGCCTCAAGCTGCTCCTGCTTCAGGGCGAACTCCCGGGATTCGGCCTCGCGCTGGCGCTGGCGGTCGAGCAGCACTTGGAGTCCCAGGCAGACCGCAGTCATCAGGAGCAGGAGCAGAACCCTCAGGACCAGCGACTCGAACGGTTCGGAAACGGCGTCCTGCGTGGTCTCCGTGGTCGCACCGCCGCTGTAGCTGTCGAGAACCACGTTCTCGATCCGCGTGAGGGCGATGTCGAGGACTCCGGCGAGCACGTAGCAGGCGCACCCGGTCAGGTTCACCAAGACCTGGACCTCGGCATTGGGGATCACCGCGGCATTCCGGATGACCAGGCCCAGGAAGACCCAGTAGAGGATGCTGTCGAATCCGCCGCAGAACAGGGTGATCGCCGCGAGGAACGCCAGGTCGAGCATGGCGACGATGTAGACCACGCGTTCCAGGAAAAGGGTGGCCAACTCGTCCATTCCCCAGAGGACGATCCCGTAGCCGACCGTGACCGCGGTCATGATCAGGGTGTAGTTCCGCAGGTAGTGCAGGACGTCCTCGCGCGGGGCGGTGAGGCTGGTGAAGGTGCTCGGGTTGAAGAGGAACCAGAACAGGGCCGGTGCGATGATCGCCTTCACCCAGATGCCGATGTTCCGCTCCATGAAGCGGACCCGTTGCCGGATGATGGCGGGGTCGATGGCGGGACCGGAAAAGACCCCAACCACGGACGCCCATCGGCGCCGAAGCAGGTCGGTGTAGTTTTCCTCGGCCATCGCGGCCCCACTGGCAGTTTCCATGCCGGTTGGCCTCAGGTGGCGCCGGCGAGGACGGTGGCGACGATCCGTTCCGGCGCCTCGAGTCGGCCGATCCCTTCGTAACCGCAGGAAAGCAGGCCCTCCTCGGGACCTGCGAAGACGGCGCCGCGGCTCCGGAGGATTTCCACATTCGCCCGGGTCGCCGGATGCTGCCACATCCTGCCGTTCATCGCCGGCGCGAGGATCACGCGTGCCTCGGGTCGGATCGCCAACGCGATGCAGGTCAGGGCGTCGTCGGCCAGACCCTGCGCGAGGCGCGCCAGGAAGTGGGCCGTGGCCGGAGCCACCAGCAGGACATCCGCCTCGTCCGCGAGACGGATGTGCGCCGGTTTCCAACCTTCCTCCTCGTCGTAGAGGTCGGTCACGACGGGGTTCCGGCTGAGAGTCTTGAAGGGCAGGGGGGTGACGAAGCGTTGTGCGTCCGCGGTCAGGACCACATTGACCTGGTGCCCCGCCTTGGTCAGCAGGCTGGCGACGTCGATGGCCTTGTGTGCGGCAATGGAACCGGTGACGCCGAGGACGATGCGGAGGCTCATGGCTGGTTTCTCCATTCGAACCGTTGACGCGGCGAGCGGGAACGTTCCGCGGAGTAGATCGCCTGGATGCGTGCGAGATCTTCCTCACGGGTCCCGCTGACCACCAGGTAGTCGAACTCCGGCCAGCGACGGACTTCCTCGGCGGCCGTGTCGAGTCGCCGTGCCAGCGCCTCGGGGGAGTCTGCGTCCCGTCCGCGGAGTCGGGATTCCAGCTCGGACCGGGTGCCCGGGGTGAGGAAGACGCTCACCAGGCGTCCTGCCAGTCTCGGGTCCGCGGCCATGACGGCCCGGACCGTCGCGGCACCCTGGACGTCCACGTTCAGCAGCACGTCCGATCCGGATTCCAGAAGCTCCCCAACGGAACTGCGAAGGATGCCCTTGAGGTCGCCATAGACGTCGGCGTGCTCGAGGAACTCGCCGGCCTTGACCCGCCGTTCGAACTCGGCGCGGGAGAAGAAGTGGTAGTCCACGCCGTCGCGCTCGCCAGGACGTGGTGCACGGCTGGTGCAGGTCGTCACCCGGCGCAGCCTCGGGATTGCGGAGAGCATCCCTTGGCTGACCGTCGTCTTGCCGGCGCCGGAGGGGGCGGAGATCAGGAGCAGCAGGCTGTCGGTCTGGTGCATGTGCGGGTTCACTCGATGTTCTGGGCCTGCTCCCGGAAGCGTTCCAGTTCCGTCTTCATCGCCACCACGTCGGCGGCGATCCGGGCGTCGTTGGCCTTGGATCCGATGGTGTTGATCTCGCGGTTCATCTCCTGGGCGAGGAAATCGAGCTTCCTGCCGACCGCCTCCGTCGAACGGGCGCAATCCTCGAACTGGCTGAAGTGGCTCCGGAGACGGGCGATCTCCTCGGCAATGTCGCATCGGTCGGCGAAGAGCACCATCTCCTTCAGCAGGCGTTCGTCGTCCGCGGAGATTCCCTCAAGCCCTGCGGACCTGACCTTCTGCAGGAGGGACTCGCGGTGCCGCACCAGGACCTCGGGTGCCGCGGCGGCGATCCTCTCCAGCGCTTCACGCAGGAGTTCAACCCGGCGCCGGAGGTCCGACTCCAGCGCCGTTCCTTCCCGTCGCCGCATGGACTCGAATCCTTCGAGGGCACGTCCCAAGGCCGCGTCCGCCCAGGGGCCGACCCTTTCCGGATCCGCTGGGGTGGAATCCGCCTGGATCACGCCGGGACAGCGGGCCAGCAGGTCAAGCGTCGGCATCGCTGCCGCGCCGGTGAGTCCGATCTCACGAGCGAGTGCGCTCCATTCCGCTGCGAACGCGGCGGCGAGCGGGCGGTTGATCCGGTTCGAGGCCTGTCCCACCGGCGGTTCGAACGTCACGCGGACGTCGCAACGTCCCCTCGCGACGACCCGGTTCACCGTGTCTCGCAGCCGGGCCTCCAGGGCTTCCAGTTCTCGCGGCAGGGAGACGGCGACCTCCGCCTGCTTGCGGTTCACCGAGCGCACTTCGATCGCGATCCGCGCCCCGTCGGCGGCGTGTTCCCCGTGGCCGTAGCCGGTCATGGACTTCATGGACGGGCAACCCTGCGGCATTCGGCCGGGCCGGCGAAACGGTTTTCTGGCGGGGCCGAAAAGTCGTACTAGGGCCGGCTCAGGCGATAGAACCTCGTCGCATTGGTGGTGGGGACGACGCTGAAGTTCACACCCGACTCGGTGCCGACGGACTCCTCCGACGCCCTCCACCCGGAGTTGGGAGACTCGGACTCCTGGAGCTGGAATCCGACCGCAGTCTGGGGCCAGGTGAGGCGGATCCGGTCGGGGCCGGTCCCCAGTGCCAGTTTGGGCGGAGCGACAGTGGGCTGAAGCAGCGCGGTCAACTGAAGGCTGATTCTCAGGTCCGAGCTGTCCGGGGCGAACTGGTGGACCTCCACCGCGATGACGTTGGTGCCCCGCTGGATCGCGGTCGGATCGATCTCGGTCTCGAACACCGCGGTCTCGTCCGTGCCTCCCACGGACGCCGAGGCCCGCGTCGCGGCGGTGAGCGTCCCGGTCGGGAGATTGCTCCGGAACACCTCGCGGCCGTTCACGAATACCGCCGCCCCGTCGTCACGGATCAGCCCCAGCGTCACGGTCTGCATCTGGGCCGGGTCCTCGACCACGAACGAATGACGGAACCACGTGGTGATGTGCTTGTTGGTCGCAACCCCGCCAAAGTCGACGGTGGTGACGATGTTGTCGTCGCCATAACCCAACGGCGCCGCACCGACCCGCCAGTTGGAATCGGAGAAGAGCGGAGAGCGCCAGCTTGTCCCGCCCAGGTTGCCGGCATCGTAGTAGCGCCACTGCGCGCCAAGGGGCACCAAGGTCAGCGACGTCAGGTCGCCCGGAAGTGAGGCCTCGAAGTCGATTCCGATCTGGTTGGATTGCACGGACAGCGGGTTCACGAATCCGCGTCGGGTGAAGAGAAGTCCCTCCTGCACCGCCTTGACCGTGTATGCCCCCCGGGTCAGGCCCGCGATGAGGTAGTATCCTTCGTTGTCGGTCAGGCTTTGTCTCGTGTTCGAAACCTCGACACGCACCCCTGGGACCGGCTCTCCAGCACGGAGGATGCGACCCGCGATCCGGACGGTGCTCGGGCTTCCGACTCGGACGAGCTGGAAACGGGAACCGACACCGCCCTTCATGTCGCTCACGGTGCACCGCACGACGTATTCGCCCGCGGTGGTCCAGGAGTGGGAGACGCGGTTGGTGTTCAGCGGGAGCAACGTCCCGTCGCCGAAGTCCCAGGAGTAAGCCAGGACATCGCCGTCTGGATCCGTGGCGGTCGCTGTGAAGGTCAGGGAGACGTTCTGCGCTGCGTTGGTGACCGGAACGTTCAGGGAGATTTCGGGAGGAACGTTGTTGGAGAAGCGTCCGATGTTCACCACCACGTCCAAGGACTCCGGAACGGTGCCGCCCTTGGCGATCGGCGTGATGTGGATCCCGGCGGCGGTGTCGCTGAAGGTACGCCCGATCAGCAATGCGGAGTCGTTCTTGCCGTCCGCGGTACCCGGGGTGGTGTCGAGCAGGAGCGAAGACTGGCTTCCGGTGCGTCCCCAGCGGATGCCCAGTCCGTGGAGCAGGGCCGGCCGGTCGGCGAACAGCTGACGGAACTCGAGCCAGTAGTTGGTCTGGGAATTCCTGGCGACCCGCAGGGCCCGGTGGGTCGCCGCGTTGGTCCGGTCATGGGCCCAGACGCGGTAGGTTCCGCTGGCGGTGGCCACCCGGACCTGGGTGTTGGGCATCCAGTCGAGGAAGTTCTTGTAGCGTGCGTTGAAGTGACGGCGTCCCGCGGAGGCGTTCCCCATGGTGTCGAAGCTGTCGCCGTACTCCACGTTGCTGCCCGAGCCGGTGATGCTCTGGCCTCCCGTGTCCCAGAAGTTCGCGTGGTTCAGGCCGAAGTTGTGGCCGAGTTCGTGTGCCGCCACACCGCCCGCGGCGTCGAAGGAGGCGCGGATCCACGACCCAGGCGCACCGACATATCCGAGGCCTGCCCAGTTGAATCCGGGGACCGATCCGAAACAGATGAGGTCGAAGTCGAAATTCGAGAGAACCACGCCCGCGGTCCGGGCCGCGTTGCGGGCGTCCGTCCGGAGAACCGAGGCGTCCGAGGCCCCGTAGACCGCCGCGGTCTTGGGCATCCGCAACGTGGCGGTCAACACGCTGCCTTCCCCCAGCTTCCGGAAGCCGGTCTTTCCGAAACTCTGCTCCCGGTAGAAGGAGTCGATTCCGTTGAGCATGTTGGTCGCGGCGGTTTCGGAAAGCGGGACGCCGGCGAGGTCGCTGAAGTCCACCCGGACGATCAGCACCCGCTTGATGCCTTCCGTGTAGGTGGACTTCATGCGGAAGGCTCCATCCACGTCCTGGCCGTTGCCCCGGTCCTTCATGGAAAGCAGTTCCGCGGCGTTGAGCGATTCCAGGTGCCGATGCCCACACACCCAGGTCTGTCCTCCTCCGGTATCGACCGCGAGGGCCGTTCCGAACTCGGTCGCCGGATGGGGGGAATAGGCACACAAAGTCCCGGTGCCATCTCCGAGGGCTTCGGATTCCCCCGGCTCCATGGCCCGGACCGGATTCGGGTCGAGCGCAAACACGCCGTCCAGGGCGATGCCGTGGATGGGGATGTCGGACAGCGTAGTCTGTTCCAGACCCGGCCCGAAGGTGAAGGCCCGCCAGATGCGGTCGCCGACCGAGATGGTCCTGTAAACAGGTTCCTCGGGCGGCACCTCGCCGGGAATCCCGACCTTGGCGAGCACGCCGAAATCCCCCCGTGCGCTGACGGGTTCTTCCAACTCACGGAGGATCGCCTGCGGAAGTCGCGCCCTGACGGTCTTGGGCACGGCGACGGAAAGGGCGGCCTCCGGGTCGGAAGGGATCAGTTCGCGCAGCGCCACGCGGCGGTTCTCCGCCAAGCCACGTCCTTCGGTTTCGAGTCGGGAACGAGCTTCGGCGTCGCCCGTGGTCAGGTAGCGGTCGCACCAATGCGCGAACTCACGGAAGGCCGGCTTGGATTGGACCTGCTTCGCGCTGAGAACCTCCGAACCGGACAATGTGTGCCTGTCAGCGGCTACCTTTGACGATCCCTCCCGAGCGGCCTTCTTGGTGAGGGTAATCCCGTCGGTGGACCGCAATGCCGATGGAGATGCGGAAGCTGGGAGTGCGGAATCCCCATGGAGGTCCCGGTCGGGATGCCGTGCGACCTGGACAACGGCAACACAGGCGACGAGCAGGAAAATCGACCAAGTGACGGATCGGTTCATTGGACCCACACATTATGCAAGTACCGGGCCGGGTTTCCCATCCAAAGTGCCTCACGCACCGATTCCCATTTCTGCGGAGTTCCAAGATGACCCACCTCGAACCTAAGTGGCCGGGAGATGTTCAAGGCTTCCAAGCCTATGGTGCGGAAATGGTTGAGGCCAGTGGGGCGGCCGAGGGGCGAACTTCGGAGACCTCTCTCGGGCCTGCACGAGCCGTTTCCGGTCGATGGCGGTGAATTCCACTCCCTAATCGCGAAGTACCCGTAATCGTGGATCAGAAAGTGGCCGCGGCAGCCCCATTCATAGAATCATTTCACCTCAGCATTGACATTAAGGTGCTTCACCTATTTAATCGGCCCGGTTTGGCAGGGTAGCATTTCAAAAGTTTATGAATCTAAAGCATCTTGTTGCGTTTTCTGCAGCTGCCATGGCGTTCTCCGCCAACGCGGCTCTTCTGGTCACCTCGAGCACCTCGACTGGCGCCAATGATGGACGGACATCGCCCGGAACGACCTTTGGTCCGGCCGTATTCATGTTCACCCCGTCGGTTTCCGGTTCTCTCGACTCCGTTGGTATCTTTGCCGCGAACGGGAACA
>CAIYXO010000877.1 GCA_903930165.1 uncultured Verrucomicrobiota bacterium
CACCGCTGATCGCATCCTCGCTCGCGGATCCGGCGCCCCGGCCGCCATCAGGGTGACCGGACGGAACACGCCAGGGCGGCGTCGGTCACCGGTGGACGATCGCGGAAAAGCCGCCGTAGGCCATCTTCTTGAAGTCGAAGAGCGGATTCTTCGGGTCGCACATCGCCGTGAGGCGCGGGTCGGACATCACCTTGGCGTTCACCCGGTCGCGGTGCTTGCGGGATTTGTAGACGACCCACGCGAAGATCACGGTCTCCTCCGGCTTGGCCTTGGCCATGCGGGTGAAGGAGAGCGTGCCTTTTCCTTCGAGGTCGTCCCCGGCGCACTCCCAGTAGTCGAGGGCGCCGTGTTCCTTGAAGATCTTCCCCGCCTTGCCCGCCATGGCCTTGTAGGCGGCAAGGTTCTTGGAGGGGAGCGGCATGACGAAACCGTCTACGTAGTTGGGCATGGGTGCGGGGAGGCTTGTGGTGGTGCGAGGAGGGAAGATCCGAACCGGATGAGGTTTGGAAAACAGCAAATCGGATCGGACAGGGCCGCCAGCATCCGAGCAACACACCGCCTTGCCCGTCGGACTCGCCGCTGGCGTGGCCGGCGCGACTCAGAGGAGAGATTCCGTGGATTTCATCCGCCGGCCATGGCACCGACCACGAGGAAGGGTTCGGTGCCGGCGACGACGGTGTCCGGCAGAACGGTGTCGGTCGGCTCCAGGGACAGGTCCTCCTTGCAGGCGAAGTAGCGGATGAACGGCCGGCGCTTCAGCGTGCCATGGTCGCGGATGGTGCCGCGGAGCATGGGGAAACGCGCCTCCAAGGCGTCGAGCGTCGCGGCGATCGTCACCGGCTCGCGGACGTCCACTGTGACCTCTTCGTCCACGCGGGCGAGGTTGCGGAGGTGGTAGGGAAGGACGACGCGGATCATGGAAGTGTCTGCACCTCCACCGACAGCACGGGGGGCAGGTGGCTGGCGATGGCCTGCCACGAGTCGCCGCCGTCGGGCGAGCAATAGACCTGGCCGCCGGTGGTGCCGAAATAGACGCCGCAGGAGTCGAGCGTGTCCACGGCCATGGCGTCGCGCAGGACGTTCACATAGCAGTCCTGCTGCGGCAGGCCCTTGGTCAGCGGTTCCCATTCGTTGCCGCCCGACTTGCTGCGATAGACGCGCAGCTTGCCGTCGGGCGGGTAGTGCAACGAGTCGCTGGTGATGGGCACGACGTAGATCGTCTCCGGCTCGTGCGCGTGGACGTCGATCGGGAAGCCGAAGTCGGTGGGCAGGTTGCCGCTGACCTCGCTCCACTGGTCGCCGGCGTTGTCGCTGCGCATGATGTCCCAGTGCTTCTGCATGTAGAGCACGTCGGGCCGCGACGGATGCAGCGCGATCCGGTGGACGCAGTGGCCGACTTCGGCGTCGGGATCGGGGAGTTCGTATTGGGACTTCAGGCCGCGGTTGATCGGCTTCCAGGTGACGCCGCCGTCGTCGGTGCGGCAGGCGCCGGCCGCCGAGATGGCGACGTAGATGCGCCGCGGGTTCTTGGGATCGATGATGATGGTGTGGACGGCCATGCCGCCGGCGCCGGGCTGCCACAGGGCGCCCTTCGTGCCGCGCAGGCCGGCGAATTCCTGCCACGACTTGCCGCCGTCGCGGGAGTGGAACAGCGCGGCGTCCTCGGCGCCGGCGTACACGAGGTCGGGATCGGTGAGCGAGGGTTCGAGGTGCCAGATGCGCTTGAACTCCCAGGGATGCTGGGTGCCGTCATACCACTTGTGGGTGCCCACGGAGCCTTCGTAGCGGAACTCGTTGCTTTTCCCGTTGGGCATGCCGTCCGGTCCCGCGAGGTCCTCGGGCTTGGTTCCGGGCGGGTTCCAGGTCTTGCCGCCGTCGTCGGAGCGCTGGATGACCTGGCCGAACCAGCCGCTGCTCTGTGAGGCGAAGAGGCGGTTGGGATCGAGGGGGGAGCCCTTGAGGTGGTAGATTTCCCAGCCGGCGAAGTGCGGGCCGGTGATCTGCCAGTTCCGGCGCTGGCCGTCGGCGGTGAGGATGAAGGCACCCTTCTTGGTGCCGACGAGAACGCGAACGCTGCTCATGATGGAATGACTTGGGCGTGGATTTGCGGCGTGTTTGGGAAGTTCTTCGGGAAGGGAATCGGGGGCCGGGAGGCCTCCGTCGATCACCGTCGGGGTTTCTTCGCGGCGTTCTCCGCGGCGCGGGCCTTCAACAGCTTCTTCACCAACGGGAGCGGCAGGGGCTTCTCGACCGTGAACCGGATGGTGCCCTTGCCGACCTCGAACCCGCGCAGTTCTTCCGCGAACTGCGCCTGGGTCTTCGGGTTGGCGGCGTACAGGGCGCAGTGCTTCTCCCAGGCGCCCAGGTACACCAGCGGCCGTCCGGCGAACCGGAAGCCGGCGAGGCCGTAGCCGAAGTACTCCTCGGTGCCGGGTGCCGCGGCATGGATGGCGCGGCGAATCTTCCCGAGCACCGCCCGCTGGGCCGGATTCAGCGAGGCGAAGTATTCGTCGAACGTCCGGGGCTTGGATGGCCCCATCGGCTTGGATCCACGATTCATGTCCAATGAGGTCGTGGGATGACGTCACGTTCTCCTGGAAAACTCAAAGGGTTCGGCAACCGACTCGCGTCG
>CAIYXO010000878.1 GCA_903930165.1 uncultured Verrucomicrobiota bacterium
CCTCGGAGAGCCGGACGGAAGGCGTCTCGAACGTGATGGAAACCTCGCGGCGCAGGAAGTTCACCCGCGACTGGCCGATGCCCGGCCGGAGCCGGAAGAGATTCTCGAGAAGCCAGATGCACGCGGTGCAGTGGATCGCGGGAACCCGGAAGGTGACCCGTGTCTGGCGGGCGTCCGAGAAGTCCACGATCCGTTCCCGCACCTCGGGCACGTCCAGGAAGTCGAAGCGGTCCGCCGGACCCGGGGTCCCTCCCCGTACGCCGTCGGTCCCACCCATCCGGTAGAGATCCTCCATGCCCCCGGCCTTGAGGATCTCGAAGACGGCCACGCAACCCTGGCAGCAGAAGTCCCGTTCGTCCCGGCTGAGCCGCGTCGTCCCACAGGGACTGCCGCAGTGGTGGCAGTTCGCCACGCCCGGAGCGGAAGTGCCGGCTGCGATTTCCGGGACGGAAGGGATCTTGGGGGCACGGTTGCTCACGACGCGGCCCGACCCTCGTGCCTGCGACCTCGGGCTACTTCGCGGAAATTGCCACGGTGGAGACGCCGTTTGTTGCATGACTCCCACCGACCCGGTGAAGGCAACTCCGTGATCAACTCCGGACAACCTATACGGAACGATGCAGTGGGAATTGGTACGCAGAGGCAAAGCCGGCTGGGGAGCTGGGACTTCGAGCCTCTGCGTTCAATCCGCGAGCTCCGCGGCTCCGCGTGCGTCCTCTTGGCGATGTGCCGTCTATCCGGCCGCAGAATCCGCCTCTTGAATCAGGGGAGGGAAGATTCCACGCGGAGAGCCGGGTGGAGAAGGAACCCATTTGACGCCGCGGTGACTTGGAGCCGGGGTTCACAACCAAGGGTACGAAGGGTGCCAAGACGGAGCTCGCCCAAGACGCACGGGCAGGACCCGGCCGCCGAATCCGGGACCAGGAAAGGATCACCCTTCGGTCACCGGTTTCGCTGCGGGATACCAGCGGTTCCGTTCCCGATCCTTGGCGGCTTGGCGTGCGGGTTCCTGCCGAATCGATCCGGCTGGGCGGCACGGTCAGCCGGCGGACTGGCCGCCGTTCTGGCTCTCGACCCAACGGACGGCATGTCGAACCAGCTCGGTGGAATTGGACAGTTCCAGCTTCTCCTTGATGTGCCCCCGGTGGACGTCGACGGTTTTCGGGCTGAGCCCGAGCTGCTCCGCGATGTCCCGGGTGGTGCGGCCCTGGCCGATCAGCTGGAATATCTCGAACTCGCGGTCGCTCAGCTTCTCGATCGGCGAGCTGGAGCCCCGCGGACGCCGGCCGGTCATCGCTTCCAGAAGGTTCGCCGACATGCGGGCGCTGACGTAGACGCGTCCCTCGAGGACCTGTCGGATGGCGGCCAGCAGCGCTTCGCCACCCGCCTCCTTCATCACGTAGCCGCGCGCCCCGGCACGCAGCACGCGCTCCGCATAGATCATCTCGTCGTGCATCGAGACCACCAGGATCGGCTGGTCCGGATGAAGGCTGAGGACGTCCTTGATGAACTCCACGCCGGACCGCCCCGGCATCGTGAGGTCGGTGACCAAGAGGTCGGGGCCCTCGCGCGCCATCAGGGCGAGCGCCTCGGCCGGGGAGGACGCCTCGCAGCAGACCTCGATGTCCGGCTGGCGGTTGATGATCATCGAGAGCCCGGCGCGCATGAGCGGATGGTCGTCCACCAGCAGCAGACGGCTCTTCGTGGGCCTGGATGGCTTCGACGCGGCCCGCGTGCCGCTTGTGGATGGCGCGGCGGCGGTGGTCCGTGCGGCTGGCTTGCGGGAAGGCTTCATGGCTGGACCGGGACGATCCCGAGGCTGCCCTCCGAGACGGAACACCGGAGCCGCGTCCCCTTGCCGGGGCTCGACTGGATGCGCAGCTCCGCGCCGATCAACCCGGCCCGATAACGCATGACCCGCAGGCCGATGCCCGAACCGTCGCCCGTCCGCGTCACGAAACCATGGCCGTCGTCGTCGACCTCCAGCACCAGGTTCCCACGCGTCCGCGCCAACCGGATGCGGATCAAGCCGGGCTGCCCGTGTTTCAGCGCGTTGTTCACCGCTTCCTGGGCGATCCGGTAGAGATGCAGGGCCACGTGCGGATCCGGGATCGGAACAGCCGTCGGACACTCCAGGGTGCACGGGGTCCGGGCCAGGGTCCGGGTCGTTTCGGCCAGTTCCCGGAGCGCGTCGGACAAACCCTCCTCCTCCATGGCGACCGGGGAGAGCCCATGGGACAACTGGCGGGTCTGGGTGACGGTGGACCGCAGCTGCCGGGCGAGCTCGCGCAACGACCGGCCCGCCTCGGGCGAAAGGGAGTCGAACTCCTGCACGAGACCCTGGACGTAGAGCTCCAGTGCGGTGAGATGCTGGCCGAGCCCGTCGTGGAGGTCCCGGCCGATGCGCCGCTGCTCGCGGTCGCTCACCTCCAGCAACTCGCGCTCAAGCCGCTTGCGACGGGTGATGTCGGTGCGGATGGAGACGTACTGGAACGGAATCCCGTCGCTCCCGAGGAACGGCACGATCGTGGTGTCCACCCAGTAGGCGGTCCCCTGCTTCGTCCGGTTCATGATCTCCCCCTTCCAGACCCGGCCGCTCCGGATGGTCCGCCAGAGTCCGGTGAAGAACGCCTTGGGATGATGTCCGGAATTGAGGATCCGGTGGTTCCGGCCGATCAGCTCGTCGAGTCCGTAGCCGGAGATCTGGCAGAACCGCCGGTTGGCGTGGGTGATCGTCCCCTCGGCGTCCGTGATCGCGACGATCGAGTGCTCGTCCAGGGCGGACTTGATGTCGCGCAGCTCCTTGCGGGTGGCCTCCATCACCTTCTCGAATTCACGGCGCGGTGTCTGGTGGCTGCGGCCGGAAACCGGCGGCGGCGTCTGGACCTGGGCCGGACGCCTCCGCGGGTTCCGGGTCTTCTTCCCGGGATGGATTCGGTCCGAGGCGGGCTTCACGGCCGCACTCTACGGACCCCGACTTCACGGTGCGACAGAAAGGTGCCCCGCCGGATGCGCCTCAGCCTCCCGCGAACAGCCGGCCCCGGTACTCGGTCGGGGATTGGCGGACGATCTTCTTGAACACGCGGTTGAAGTGGGTGAGGGACTGGAACCCGACCTCGTAGGCGATCTCGCTGATGCGGAGGTTGGGGTTGAGCAGGAGGTTCTTCGCCTTCTCCACACGGACCCGGGAGACGTACTCGGTGAAGTGGATCCCGGTGTGCTTTTTGAAGATCTTGCAGAAGTAGTAGAGGCTCGTGTGCACCGACTTGGCGACCTCGCCGAGGGAGATGTCGTCGGCGTGGTGCTCCTCGATGTACTGCTTGGCCCGGGTGATCACCGGCGGCTCCGCGTTGGCGCCCTGGACCGCGATCTGGTTGCTCTTCATCGACAGGTGGTCGGCGAAGATCTTCAGCAGCTCGGTGACCGACTCGATCTTGCGCTGCGGCATCACCGCGGTGCCCATGAACGCTTCGCGGGCGCGGTCGTTGTCGATGTCGACGCCGAGCTTGCCCGCCTCGTCGACGGCGCGCCGGAAGGCGGCGGGCGTCGGACGGGTCCGCATGACCTGGCCGGTCTGGAGGAATCCGATGGTCTCCTCGCCGAGCTTCACCGGGACGGCCGTCTCGCTCAGGCCGTACGGGCAGGTCATCGTGCAGGCCTCGTTCTTCGCCGACTCCGCGAGGCGCTCCTGGAGGTGCAGGCAGGCGGAGCAGGTGCGGCTCTTCTCGGCCGTCATCGCGCAGAACGCGTTCTCGCCCCGGACCCCGTGCAGCGGCAGCTGCCAGGTCACCGACGGGCGAAGGGTGATCGGCAACCCGGTCGCCTCGGTGAAGGCCCGTTGGTATCCCTCGTACATGGGTGAGTTCTTGAGCGTCTCGATCATCTGTCCGTTGGCATTCATTGGCTTTGTCTTTCCCTCGGCGGCGCAACCGAACTTGCTCCGCGTGGCGACAATATCGGCCGGAAGGACAAAATCCGGCTATTGGGACCGCCGCCTGAACTCATAGGGACCCCGCCCGGATGGGCCATAGGGGAATCCCCTATCCGGACCTGCAGAGAAGCCCGATCGGACCGATGCCAAACCGGCCAACCCATGCGGAGGGGACCCGCACACAAAGGCGCGAAGGCGCGAAGAGACAGAGGGAAACGCGGGCCCATGAGGAAGCCGGGCTGGACACGGATCTGTGGTTGCCCTCCTCGCCTTCAGAGCTGGCACCCCGTTGGCGTCTTGGCGTTTTGGCGTGAGGTCCGTCTCCGCTCCCGTGGAGGGGATCAGAACACCTCGGCGCGGAGCCCGCTGACCTCGCGCACACGGCGTGCGATCTGGGACAGCGACCGCAACGGCAGATGTCCGCAGGCCGAGGACTGCGTCGGACGCGTCGCGGAATAGACCTGCACCAGCGGGATGGCGGCCCCGGCATCCTTCAGTTCCCGGAGCCGGCGGGCGTAGACGTCCACCTCGGCCGCGCTGGGGCCGACGCCGTTGACGGTGGCGAAGAGGCTCTGGATGACCACCGGACGCCGTCGGGCCAGGGAGAGCAGGTTCTCGAGCACGGTCTCGATGGTGCAGTCGGGCCGGTTGACGCGGTCCATGTGGTCCTGCGAGCCGGCGTCCAGCTTGGCCCACACCTCGTCGTGCACGGTGAAGAGGGTGAGTCCCTCCTGGACCTCGCGACTTCCAAGGCCGGTGCCGTTGGTGAGGAGGACCATCTTGAAGAACGGATACCGGCCGCGCGCACGGAGGTGCACGACCTCCTCGACGACCTCGTTGAAGTTCGGGCAGAGCGTCGGTTCGCCGTCGCCGCTCAGGGCGACATGGCGGAGCCGGACCAGTTCCTCGGGCAGTGCCCGGTAGGCGGGTCGAAGACGCACGTTGCCGCTCCAGACCTCGCCCAGCGTCGCCGCCAGTTCCTCGCCGACGCGCGCGGCGTCCACGGCCTGGGGCAGCTGGAACGGCCTCGGGGAGGACTCGCAATAGGTGCAGCGGAAGTTGCAGCAGTGCCCCGGCGAAAGGTTGATCCCGACGGAAAGGCCCCGGGCCCGGGGGGAAACCACGGTGTAGACGAGTTCGCGGCCGCCGAAGTCCCGTGGACATCCGAACGCCGTCATGACACCCGTCGGCGACGGCCTCGCCGTGGTGGGTTCCTGCGTGTAGAGCTCGTTCATGGATTCCCGATCGCCTGCCCC
>CAIYXO010000879.1 GCA_903930165.1 uncultured Verrucomicrobiota bacterium
CGCAGCTCGTCCTGCTCCAGACCCGCAGTGGGATTGGGGTCCGCGACCGGCAACTGCCTCTCGACGCCGCCGGATTCCTCCTGCATCTCGTCGATCGACTCCGTGCGCACGCGCTTTTGGCGCCTCAACTGGTCGAGACACAGGTTGATGACGATCCGCGTCATCCACGTGGCGAAACTGGATTCGCCTTGAAACTGTGCCAGCCGTTGCCATGCCTTCACCCACGCTTCCTGAGACAGCTCCAACGCTTGGTCTTCGTTGCGCATCATCATCATCGCCCGGGCAAAAATCTTGTCCCGGTGACGAAAGACCAACTGTTCGAACGCCTCGGTGTCGCCACTTTGCGCCCACCGCACCAACGATTCGTCAGGTGCGGACGGATAATCATGTTTCACCGACAATGGCATCGACGCAGGGCGTTGAGACGTATTCAGGCTCGCTTCAGGCGGACTGAAGATCAGGTTTCGGAGGAGGCATTTCGGTGCCGTTTTTTGGAGCCAGAATCCAAGCTAAAGCTTCCCCTTGCTGCTGGGGATGACGCCCGCAATCCGTGGATCCATCTGGCATGCATGATCCACGGAACGCGCAAACGCCTTGAACAGAGCTTCTACCACATGATGAGGCTCTCCGCCATCCAACAATTCCAGATGCAGGTTGCAGCGGGCCTCGTTGACGAACCCCTGGAAGAACTCCTTGGCGAGGCCGAATCGGAATCGCGACGAAGCGTCCTGTTCGCGGTCCTCTTTCAGAATGCGCCTCTGGGACAATGAATCCATGCCGCGCCAGACAAGATAGGGACGCCCGCTGAAGTCGATCACCCCACGTGCAAGCACCTCATCCATTGGGACATAGGCTTCTCCAGTGAAAGGGTTCCGCGGGTCGAAGCCGGCTCCATAGCGGCGGATCCCCCTCTTGTCGCCCAAGGCTTTCAGGAACGCCTGCCCAAGCGCGATGCCGCAATCCTCGACGGTGTGGTGGTCGTCGACCTCCAAGTCTCCCTTGCATCGCAGCTTGAGATCGCACGTCGAATGTCGCGCGAAGGCTGTCAGCATGTGGTCGAAGAAGCCGATTCCCGTCCGGACATCGGCCTTGCCCTTCCCGTCCACGACCAGATGCAGGCGGATGTCCGTCTCCCCGGTGACGCGATGGATCTTGGCTTCTCTCCGGATCATTGGCGCCGAACGGGTAAACGTGGACGGCATGGCCAACAAGGTTTTTGTTTGACGGGCTCACGGTCGGCAGGAGGCTTGGCGACCGCATGAAACGCCGCGAATTTCTCACCACCGCCGGATTGGCCACCACCGCTCTGATCACCGGTTGCGAGTACACCGGGAACACCGACCGGCTGGTTTCCAGCCACTCCAGTGCCGTCCCTGGCGCCTCTGTCTCGAACACGGACCGTTCGGCGATGTACGAACTCCGTATCTACACCATCAATCCGGGCAAGAGCGACGCCCTGATGGCCCGATTCCGCAACCACACCCTGAAGCTGTTCCGCCGGCACGGCATCGAGAGCCTCGGCTACTGGATGCCCACCGACGAGTCCGATCGTCGACTTCACTTTCTCCTGCGGTACCCGAGCCGCGAGGCCCGTGAAGCCTCTTGGAAGGCGTTCCAAGCGGATCCCGAGTGGCAGGCGGCCTACAAGGCCAGCGAGGCCAATGGTGGGCTTGTTGCCAAGGCCGAGAATCCGTACCTGCAATTGACCGACTACTCGGCGGTGTTTCCCACGGGCAATGTCTCGAAGGACGGCGTGTTCGAACTCCGTGTCTACACCACCCCGGCCGGACGTCTCCCGAATTTGGACTCGCGATTCCGCGACCACACCCTCGCCTTGTTTGAAAAGCACGGAATCCACAACGTCGCCTACTTCCACAAGCTGGCGGACCAACCGGGCGGGGATACCACCCTGCTGTACTTCGTGACCCACAAGTCGCAGGCCGCGGCCAAGGCCAGCTTCGCTTCCTTCGGTGCGGACCCCGCGTGGAAAGCCGCGAGAGAGGCCAGCGAAAAGGCCGCCGGCGGTTCCCTCACGGTGCCGGGTGGCGTTAAGTCCTACTTCCTCCGTCCGACGGACTTCTCCCCCATCCGCTGAATCCGGTCGGTGGAACCAAGGGGCGGGAGCCGAATCGGCCCCGCCCCTTTTCCCTGCATGATCCTGATCCCAAGTCGCATCGCACCGAGTGGCATCCACGGCAACGGACTGTTCGCCGTGGACGATGTCACGGCGGGCTCCCCGATCTGGAGGCATCAGCAGGGTTTCGATCAGGTGCTGGATGCCAAATGGGTCGAAAGCCTGCCGGAACCGGCACGTCGTCACGTCCACTGGTTCGCATTCCTCGATCCAGCGGACCAATGCTGGCATTTGAGCGGCGATCACGCCTGCTTCATGAACCACTCGGAAGCCCCGAACACCGGGCGACCTTCGGATCAGATCGGGCCGGTCGTCACGGTGGCCCTGAGGGACATCCGGGCCGGTGAGGAATTGACCTGCGACTACAGGGCATTCGACTGCGCTGCTTTGGAGAAGCTCGGTTCCACCTGAACGCCAGGAAAGACAACGCCCCGGCTCCCAAGACAGGGAACCGGGGCGCCGGGGGAGCCCAGACGGTCAGGTCAGAGCTTCCTGATCTGGATGTTCCGGAACGCGACGGGATCGTTGTGTCCGGCGAACCCGAGGTGCCCCTGCTTCAGGTCCTTGCCAGGATGAGGGCTGTTGGCCATGTACTGGCTGACCTTGGAGAGGTCCGTGTCCAGGATCACTGAACCGTTGAGTTCAACACGGATCTTGGATCCCTGGACGGTGACTTCCTGGAAGTTCCACTCGCCGGCGGGACGCAGATAGCCCTGATGGGCGGCCGCCATGCCGTAGGCGGAGCCGTGGACCTGGCGGGGGTCCAACTTGGCCTTGTGGACCGTCTCGTAGTCCGCGGCCAGCACCTGGAGTTCGCACATGCCGGCGTAGGCGGGATCGCCATGCCCCGGGTAACGGATCGCGAGTCCGTTGTTGCAGCCTGACGGGATCTGGATCTCGAGCCGGGCCGAGAAGTCCGCGTACTCCGCCGCGGTATAGAGATGGCCGCCGCGCCCCGCCTTGCAGCGGATGGTACCGTCGACGATCTCATGGTCGGCAACCGCGCCGGACCAACCGGTGAAGTCCTTGCCGTTCCACACGCTCTGGAATCCGTCGTTGCCGTGGCTGGCCAGGATGCGGTTGGCCTCGGCGGAACCGATCTCGCGGATGAAGACGTTCTTCCAGCGGATCTCACCGCCGTGGGTTTGGAGCTGGATCGGTCCGCGGGTCGGGATGGGCTGCTTGCGGTCGTAGTAGTTCTCCATCAAGGCGTGCTTAACGACCTGCTTGCCATTCAGCCACACGCTGACCCGCGAGCCCACCATGACGATCCGGAAGGAGTTCCACTCGCCGAAGGGCTTGTCGGCCAGGACGAGGGGATCCTTGCCGGGAGCGCCCGGGGAATTGTTCCAGAGGCCACCCGAACCCTTGTCGGCGCCGAGGTTGAACTTGGCCTTCTCCGTGAAGTCCCAGATCTGCACCTGGGGCACGCCGCGGAGGTAGATTCCCGAATCCGCGAGGGGCACGGTCTTGTAATCGACGAGCAGTTCGAAATCCCCGTACTCCTTCTCGGTGGTGGCATAGGCCCCGTTGCCCCCGTTTACGAGCTCGCCGTTCTCGACGTGCCAGTTCGCCTTGCCGGTCTTCGGATCCACTTCGGTCAGGGTCTTGGTCCACTTGGCAATCTGGGCCGCGCGATCCGACTCGGAGAGGGACATGAGCTTCCGGTGGTCGTAGGTGTCCCCGCCGCGGAATCCGGCGAGATCGCGGCCGTTGAAGACCGGGGTGAATCCGGCCGGCGGCACGTTGATCGCCTGGGCGGAGACACAACCGGTGAGCCCGGCGGCGGCGAGGGTTGCAGATGCGGCGAGGAAGTGCCGGCGGCTGAAGGAGAGTTGGTCGGAACTCATGGTGTCTCCCGACGTGTTACGGCCAGCCCCTGTCCGGGTCAATGCGGCGAAACGTTTCCGATCGGAAATGGTGCGAAATGCACCTTGGTCCTGGACACCTTCCCGCGGCATCCTGAACGACATGCCGATCTCGTCGGACGCCAAGACGGACATCCATTCCGAAGAATTCCTGCGTCGCCTGATGCGCCGCCAACTGCGGCTTTCCGTTTTGTGCGCGGCGGCCTTCGTGCTCGCCCTGCTGGCTTTGCCCCTCGCCAACCGGTTCGCTCCGGAACTCATGTCGACCCGGGTCGGAGGCTTCACCCTGAGTTGGC
>CAIYXO010000880.1 GCA_903930165.1 uncultured Verrucomicrobiota bacterium
CCGCGTCATCGTCACCGAGATCGACCCCATCAACGCCCTCCAGGCCGCGATGGAAGGCTTCGAGGTCAACACCATCGAGAGCACCCTCGGCACGGGCGACATCTACGTCACCACCACCGGCAACTGCGACATCATCACCGTGGACCACGTCCTCAAGATGAAGGACCAGGCGATCGTCTGTAACATCGGCCACTTCGACAACGAGATCCAGGTGGACAAGCTGAAGGCGGCGAAGGGCGTGAAGATCGAGAACATCAAGCCCCAGTACGACCGCTACCACCTCCCCGGAAACAAGAGCATCTACCTGCTGGCCGAGGGCCGTCTGGTGAACCTCGGCTGCGCCACCGGCCATCCGTCGTTCGTCATGTCCAACTCGTTCACCAACCAGACGCTCGCCCAGATCGACCTCTGGCAGAACAAGGACAAGTACGAGAAGACCGTCTACCGTCTGCCCAAGAAGCTCGACGAGGAGGTCGCCCGTCTGCACCTCGAGAAGATCGGCGTGGTCCTGACCAAGCTGACCAAGCCCCAGGCCGAGTACCTCGGTGTCTCGCCCGACGGCCCCTACAAGCCCGAGCACTACCGCTACTGATGCGGTGGTAGGGCGAAGGCTCCCGCCGAGCCTCCACTTGCAGGACGGACGCCCGAAAGGCGTCCGTCCTTTTTTTGTCCGCCGGGTTGTCGTCCGTTGTCCGTTGTCAGTCGTCAGTCGTCCGCTGCCGGTTGTCTTCGTTGGCCGGCCGGCGCCTTCCTCCCGCTCTATGCTTCCGGCCCCGGGCCTCGGGCTCGGGATTCATGCGAATACGCCAAGGCGCCCGGGGGTTGTGGGACCTGATCCGGGATGGCAATACCCGACATCCGACGGCCCCTTGATCCACCGCGAAGAATCCCATCGGTAGGGCGAAGGCTCCCGCCGAGCTGTCGGAGATGGCGGGTATCGGAAGAATCCGGCTCGGCGGGAGCCGTCGCCCTACCCGGGAAGCCATCCGCTGAAGTCCGTGCAATCCGTGTCCAACCCGGTGCCCCCCGCTCCCCGCCATAGGCTCACTCAGGCCTCCGGTTCGGGAGGCGTGAGCCCGGTCCGCTGGTAGAACCGCGGCGTGTCCTTGTCCTTCTTCAGGCTGGTCTCGAACTTCCGGGCCGCCGACTGCGAGAGCCCCTCGTGCTTCCACACCAGCGGCCAGGGACCTTCCTGACGCGTCCACTTCGCCACCTCCACGTCGGCCGTCCCGAGGAAGGCCACCAGGTTGTCGGTGTGGCCGACAAAGCAGCGTCCGGCGGGATTGCGCAGGACGAACACGGTCCAGTTCTCGGCAAAGGTCGTTTCCACGGCCCTTGGATGTCATCCACACCCCGGTGTTGGGAAGGAAAACCCCGGTTCCAAGTCACGAATCCCGGCGATGGAAGGAATGTCTCATGCGGATTCCAAAGGATTCCGCCGCCGAATCGTTGTCTCTTGTGAACTTACGGCTCGCCTCCTGTCGGGCCGGTGCGATTACCTCACGAAGTCCTTCAAACCGTCCCGCCCCCTTCCCATGAGCGAAACCGTCCGGTTCCTCCAGTCCTGCGCCTCCGACGCCGAAATCGATGTCGTCCGCCTGGTCGACTGCGTGATCATCGACGCCGTCAGGGCGGGCGCGAGCGACATCCACATCGAGCCCTGGGAATCCAGCATCGCCGTCCGCGTCCGCCTCAGCGGCGTGCTGAACGAGCTCGTCCACCTGCCCAGCGATCTGCTCCCGAAGATCACCGGCCGTCTCAAGGTCATGGCCAACCTTATCGGCCACGAGACCCAACTCCCCCAGGAAGGCCGCGCCAACACCTTCCCCGAGGCCGGCAACGTCGTCCTCCGCGTCTCCACCTTCCCCACCGTCCGCGGCGAGAAGACCGTGATCCGGATCTTCGACCCGACCAACCGGGCCTTCAACCTGGAGTCCCTGGGAATGGAGGAAGATACGATCGCCACCTTGCGGCAGTTGCTGACGCGTCCCTCGGGGCTGCTGCTCATGACCGGCCCGACCGGCTCCGGCAAGACCACCGCCATCTACGCCTCGCTCTACCACATCGTCGAACGGGCCGGCCCGAGCATCAGCGTCGCCACGGTCGAGGATCCCGTGGAGTTCAACCTGCCCCTCATCGCGCAGTCCCAATGCAACGTCGCGCGGGACTACACCTACCCGATCGCGCTGCGCTCGCTCATGCGGCAGGACCCACAGGTGATCATGATCGGCGAGATCCGCGACGCGGAGACCGCGCAGATCGCGGTGCAGGCCGGCCTCACGGGCCATCTGGTCATCAGCACCATCCACTCCGGCAGCACCGCGGGGGTGTTCGCGCGACTCATCAACATGGGCATCGAGCCGTTCCTGCTCTCCTCGTCCATCGCAGGCGTGCTCGGAATGCGCCTCATCCGGAAGAACTGCCCGGTCTGCTCCGAGCCCTATCGCCCCGAGGACGCCGTCCTGCGCAGCCTTCCCGAGGAACTCCGCGAATCCTCCGGCTTCCGCCGCGGGGCCGGCTGCCCCGCCTGCAGCCACACCGGCTTCAGCGGACGCGCCACGGTCATGGAAACCCTGCTCGTCGATGAGGTCATCCGCGACGCCGTCATGCAGAAGATGGCCACGCGCCGCCTCCAGGAGGTCGCCGTGGGACAAGGCATGGAAACCCTCTGGCAGGCCGGACTCAAACGCGTCTTCCGAGGCGAGACCACCCTGGAGGAAGTCCTCCGAGTCATCGGCATGGAAGGGTTCTGAAGGGGCGTCAGGCGCCGGGCTGAAAACTGAAAACTGAAAACCACCCCTATTCCCCGTTGGGATATGACCCCAGC
>CAIYXO010000881.1 GCA_903930165.1 uncultured Verrucomicrobiota bacterium
GTCCGGCGGACAGAGATCCGCGAGCACCGCACCGGGTTCCACCGAGGGAAGCTGGTCGGGGTCGCCCACCAGCACCAACTGCGTCTCCGGGGTCAGCGCCTCCAGCAACCGCCGCATCAGGACCACGTCCACCATGCTCGCCTCGTCGACGACCACGATGTCGGCCTCGACCGGCGACTCCGCGCCGTGACGGAAGCGGGTGCCGTCGGCGGAGGCGCCGAGCAGGCGATGGATCGTCCGCACGGACCGCGGCAGCGCATCGCGGACGGCGGCGGCGCACGGAAGCCGTTCACGCGTGCGGGCCATGGATTCCTCGAGTCGCGCGGCGGCCTTGCCGGTGGGAGCGCAGACTGCGATCCGAAGCGGCGTCGGCCCGAATTGCTCGAGCCGAAGGGCCAGCAGGTACACCACCGAGTGGGTCTTGCCCGTGCCCGGACCGCCCGAGAGGAAAAGGCACCGGCTGCGCAAGGCGGCAAAGGCGGCCACCGCCTGCCAGTCCGTCTCCGCGCCGCCGCATTCCGGGAAATACCGCCGCAGCGCCTCGGCCGGATCCCAGTCGGGATTCGCCTCCACGGCGAGGTCGGCGGCGCGGGCTCTCAACGCTGAGGCCACGAAGGCCTCAGCCCGCTCCAGCCGATGCAACGAGACCCGGCCGTCGGGGTCGATCACCAGGGGAAGATCCGTGCCGGGACTGCCGACGAGGGCCGGAACCGACCGGAGCCGGCCGAGCCAGTCCGCGGGATCGGGAAGCGCGACCGAAACCTCGGAGCCTGTGGAATCGGTGCCGTGAAGGATCCGGCCGCCCTCTTCCTCGGGACGGAACGCCGTGTGACCCTCACGGGCCCTTAGCGCGGCGAACGCACCGGCAAGCCCTACCGCCTCGGCGGCGGCCGGATCGGCGCCGGATTCCGCGGAGAGACGCGCCAACAGCGCCGCCAGGTGGCGTTCGATGTCGGTGAAAAGGGCTCGCGGGAGAAGCTCCACGGTGACGGAGCATGGAACGCCTCCCCGACGGAGTCCATCCACCGGAGGACCGCACCGCGGAGCTTAGGCGCTCCCGGACGGGGCGGAATCCAGGGTCCAGTCCTCGCAGACCAGCCCGGGGACCCGGGAGAAGTGGGCCATGTTGTGGGTCACCAGCACCGCCCCAAGGGCACGGGCATGGGCTCCGATGAGGAGGTCCATCGAACCGATGGGCGTGCCGGACGCCTCCAACTCCTGCCGGACGCTTCCGTAATGGTGGGCCGCATGGACCCCGTCGAAATCGAAGACCTCGAACGGAACCAGGATCTTCCGCATCGCCGAGGACTCGCGCTCCGGGTTCCCGCACTTGCGGAGGCCGTATTCCAATTCAGCCACGGAGAGGGCCGACAGGCCGATCCGATGCCCCGAAGACCGGGCCGTACGGCACCGCTCCAGGATCCTTTGGGCCAAGGCCACGCTGCGTCGTTCCTTCTCGCTCCGGGCCCGGTCGATCCTCAGGCCACGGACGAGGAAGATAAGCGTGTCGGTATCCAAGAGCCGGATCATCCGAGGCGTTCCCGGGATTCCAACGGCGGCTGCGTCCGACGCTCCCCGAACCCGTCCGGAAGTTCCCGGCACCCTTCGACGAACACGTCCCAAGGATCCCGCTCCATCACCAGGAAACCCTCCGCGGTCTTCTTGAGATGCACCTCCCGGGATGCCACCCGGAACTCCAAGGGAAGCCGGATGGCCTGGCTCCGCCCATTCATGAACACCTTCGCCACGGTCACGAACGATATATCCCAAACGATACCGCCGTCGACAAGCGGCCGGGGATATCCGACGCCCATGTCCCCGGCAAC
>CAIYXO010000882.1 GCA_903930165.1 uncultured Verrucomicrobiota bacterium
TTCACGCGGGCGACCAGCTCCCGAAGGGCAACGGACGCCTTTCGCAGCTCCAACAGACCCTTCACCTTCGCCCACGGTGCAAAGGAACGTCCCACCACCCGCAGTTCGTTCAGGGCCGGCGCGAAGCCGTAGGGGACGCGGTCCACTCCCATGTCGGCCAGCGCGGAATCCAGCGGGCTTTCCGGGGCACAGGCGACCGTGACGTCCCAGCGCTTGGCCAACTCCGGATGTCCCAGCAGCTCGACCACGTTCACCTCGGCCCCGCCGAGGACCTTGCTGACGTGGTCGGCGATGAGGATGCGCCGCGGAGACATCGGAGCGAACCTACCCGAGTCCGGACCCGAAGACCAAGCCGGGACGCGTGGTGGAAATCATGGCATTCCCCGACTCCAAGGGGCCTTGGTCCGGTTTTCCGGGATGGACCTGCGTGGGCCCCGGTCCTGGATGGGACGTCAATCGTCCACGGTGAATCCGACCTTGAGGGTGACCTGCCACTGTTCGACCCGGCCTTTCGCGATGCTTCCCCGGGTTTCGACCACCTGGAACCAGCGGAGGTTGTTCACCGTCTTGGCGGCCTTCCGGATCGCATTGTCGATGGCGTCCTCGATGGATTCGGTGGAAGTGCCTGTGAGTTCGATGAGCTTGTAGACCGGATCTTTCATGGCGAGACGTGGGAGGGCCCGTGACCTGCCGATGGGCAAGCCCGGGTCCGGATCATTTGCAGCAACAGGAAGCCGATGTTTCGTGGAGGGCCTTCTCCACGGCTTCCCGCGCCTCGCCGGTTCGTTTCTGGATGCGTCCTATCAGCTCATCCTGCTTGCCTTCAACGAACCGAAGGTCGTCATCCGTCAGCTTGGCCCATTTCTGCTTCAGCTTCCCTTGGATGATGTTCCAGTCGCCCTTGATCTCGAGTTTGGTCATATGTCGTTTCCTTTGGCTGCCGAGTTGTCCTTGAGACGAACCCTCCTGCTCCTCCTGTAGGCGGTACGGAACCCAGGTGGATACGGAACCTCGGGGTTCTCAGGTTCGAGGGACATGGGGCCAAACCCGACCCATCAAGCCGCCTCTTCTGGGCCATTCCGGGTGGGTGACCATTGCTTCCGCGGAAAGGGAAAGGGGTGGAAATTCCAGTCCGGCCACCGACCTGGATCCAACGCGGGATTGGCATCGGCTCCGACGTGCCCCATTGTCGCCCGAAACCCATGCAACTGCGCCCCATCGACTGGGTCATCATCCTCGCCGCGTTCGCCGTCTACCTGCTGATCGGCTTCATCGCCGGCAAATCCGCGGGAAAGAACTACGAGAGCTATTTCCTCAGCGGACGCACCATGCCCTGGTGGCTTCTGGGCACCTCGATGGTCGCCACCACCTTCGCCGCGGACACTCCGAACCTGGTCACCGGAATCGTCCGGCGACATGGCGTCTTCGGGAATTGGGTGTGGTGGGCGTTGCTTCTGACGGGCACCAGCACGGTGTTCCTCTTCGCCAAGCTGTGGCGCCGGAGCGGCATGCTCACCGACATCGAGTTCTACGAACTCCGCTATTCCGGCAAGCCCGCCGCGTTCCTCCGGGGCTTCCGGGCCGTCTATCTCGGCATCTTCTTCAACATCCTGGTGATGGCCAACGTGACCCTCGCCGCCATCAAGATCGGGGGCGTCATGTTCGGCATGGACCCGCTCCAAACCATCCTCGTCGCCTCGGTGGTGACCTTGGCCTACAGCATGGCCGGCGGCCTCACCAGCGTGCTGCTCACCGACCTGGTCCAGTTCGTCATCGCCATGGTCGGCGCCGTCTGGGCCGCAATCTTCGTCATGGGTCTGCCGGAAGTGGGTGGCCTCCAACGTCTCCTCGCCGATCCGCGTGTCAGCCCCAAGCTCGACATCATCCCCGACTTCTCGACGGCCCCATCCGACCTGGTCACAGCGGTCTTCCTCGTGCCGTTGCTGGTGACCTGGTGGAGCATCTACTATCCCGGCGCGGAACCCGGCGGCGGCGGCTATGTCGCCCAGCGCCTGCTCGCCGCCAAGAACGAGAAGCACGCCGTCGGCGCGTGCCTCTTCTTCAACGTGATGCACTATGCGGTCCGTCCCTGGCCCTGGATCGTGGTCGGTCTCGCTTCGCTGATGGTGTTTCCCGACCTCGCCTCGCTCCGGTCGAAGTTCCCGCACATGGATCCCAAGTTCATCCAGGACGACCTCGCCTATCCGGCGATGATGACCTTCCTGCCTCCCGGGTTGATGGGCGTCATGGTGGCCTCGCTGATCGCCGCCTACATGAGCACGATGTCGACCAAGGTGAACTACGGTTCCTCGATCGTGGTGAGCGACCTCTACACCCGGTTCATCAATCCCAAGGCGACCGACGGCCAGCAGGTTTGGTTGGGGCGGATTTCGACGGTCGTGCTGATGTTCGCGTCTTGTGCCCTGGCCCTGCAGATGCAGGACGCCCTTTCCAATTTCAGCCTGATGATGGAGGTGGGGGCCGGCACCGGGCTCGTCCTGATCCTCCGGTGGTTCTGGTGGCGCATCAACGCGCAGGCCGAAATCGTGGCCATGGTGGTCTCGTTCGGAATGGCCGCCTTCTGGCGTTTCGGAAGTGCCGGCCAGGTGTCCGACGCGCGACGGATGGTGATCGGTGTGGCGGTCACCACCATCGCCTCGATTCTCACCGCGATCCTGACCAGCCCGACCGATGAGGAACGGCTCCGCGACTTCTACAAGCGGGTCCAACCGGGCGGCGCGGGATGGAAGAAGATCCTCGACGAGGCGGAACACGAGCGGGTGCAGATGCAGGACGTCCAATGGGGTCGGCGCTCCGACATCATCCCTGGCATCTACTGCACGATCCTCGCCTCCATCGGCATCTGGGCGCTCATCTTCGCCGGAGGCTGGGCCATCTACGGCAAGTGGGGGCAGGCGGCCATGGCCATGGTGGTGGCGGCGGTTTGCGGTTGGATCCTGCCGGGCCAGATGAGCCGGCTTCGCATCCGCGACTGACCCGTGCCGAACGGGTCGGTTCCGCTCACTCCGGCTTCCGCCAGCCCAGGCGGATCGTCTGGGTGATCCGCGAGAGGAGTTTCCTCGGATTGAGCAGGATGCTTCCGGAATCCCCGGAGCGGCTGAAGCCGGGGATGATCTCGCATTTGCCGTCGCACTCCGGGCAGAAGAGCAGGGGAAGCCGGCCCGAGCTGAGCCGGACCTGCCTCAGGGCGCTGCCATGGAACGGCCGATTGCATTTCGTGCAGCGGAACGCCGCCTGAAGCTCCGGAAACCGCGAGCAGGCGAGCGTGCCATCGGGCAATGTCTTGGGGCCTGTCTCCTCCACCGCCGTGGATGGCAGCGTCGGCACAGCGATCGTGACCGACTCCTCCTCCAGCACGAGGGCCACGGTCCCCAGCTGGAGAACCTGTCCGGGCCGGATCGCGGCCTCGGTCACGGGTTGACCGTCGATGAAGGTCCCGTTGGTCGACTGGAGGTCCCGGACGACGACGACGGTTCCGGCGATCTCGATCTCGCAATGGGCGCCCGACACGGAGGAGTCGGGTATTCGAACGGAGTTTTCAGTCGAACGCCCGACGGTGTTGCGCCCGGACCCCAGCCCAAAAGAGGCGTCCGGGGTCTTGCCCTTCAATCGGTAGAGGTTCATGGCATGTCGGGATTCGGACCGTGACCCATCGCGACCGAACCGGGGCCAACCCTCCGGCTTCGTCGATCTTCAGAAAATGCTGCCGGCAGCGGTGCCGATCACCTGGAGCGGTCCTGCGTCCTCAAGGGTCTCCGTCGCCTTCTCGACCTTCTGGAGCGTGAGCTTCACGTTCTTGAGGAAGGCGTCGTCGTTGATGAGCTGCCCGACCGTGCCGTTGCCGCGGTTCATCTTCTCGGTGATCTCGCGCAGGTTGGTCATCATGTTGGTGGTTTCACGGAACAGCGACTCGTCGACCAGGAGCTTTCCGACCGTTCCGCGGCCCTCCTGGAGCCCGGCGACGATCTTCCGCGCGTCCGCGAGGGTCAGCTTCATGTCCTCGGAGGTCGCCACGAGGTTGGTCACGGCCACCAGCGTGTTCGCGTAGAGGGTGTCCTCCTTCATCAGGCGACCGAGCGTCCCTTGCCCTCGTTCATCGTGGTGGTGAGGTTCTGGAGGTTGCCCAGGATCGTCGCGATGCGGGGCTGGTTGTCCTTCACCAGCTCGGTCAGCGGTCCCAGCAGCTTTCCGAAATCCTCGCCCGAGAAGCTCTTGCTCATGTTCTGCATGCCGTCGGCGGCCGTCTCGAGCTTGGCCATGATCGCCGCCAGGTCGGGCTGTTCCTTCGTCTCGAGGATCGCGTCCGGCGCGAGGGCGGGGGAGTTCTGGCTTCCGAAGTCGATGGCCACGAAGTTCTGTCCCATGAGTCCGGTGAACTTGATCACCGCCTTGCTGTCGGTCCGGATCTCCGCGGCGGGATCGACGTCCATGAGAACCTCGACCTTGCCGGAGTTGATCCGGATTGAGCGCACCTTGCCGACGTCCACGCCCGCGAGCTTCACCGGGTCGCCCGCCTTGAGGTCGCCGGCGGTGTTGAACCGGGCGCGGATCGGGATGCTCTTCGCGAAGAAGCGTTGTCCTCCGACCATCTCGAACAGGATGAAGGCGGCGACGACGACGACGGCGAAAAAGATGCCTAGCCGCGTTTCGAGGGAGTTCTTCATGGGGATGTGTCCGGGCCGAAGCCTTCGACTGCGGGCACGCTAGGAAGGTCCGGTGGTCCGGTCAACGCCCCGTCCGCGCGGCGGGGCGGGAACCGGGTGACGGTTGGATGAACTTTGAAACACGCCGTTTACGCGGCCGATGGGATGCGTGTAGGCTCTCCGGACCGATGGAACGCACACTCATCCTTTGCAAGCCGGACTGCATGAAGAA
>CAIYXO010000883.1 GCA_903930165.1 uncultured Verrucomicrobiota bacterium
AGTTTCCTTCCGTGCCGTTGGGGACGTACATCGTGCAGTTCAGGCTGTAGACGTAGGTTCGTTGCGCGTCGAGGAGCAGGGTGGTTCCGGCGAAGCCCGATTCGAAGGAGAAGCCGGAGGCCAGTCCGTTCACCTCGCCGCGGAGCGTCGTGCCGGCGGGCAGGGTGGAGGCGTCGGGCAGCGCCGGCAGCGTCCAACGGTAGAAGCCTGCGTTGGCCTGAGCCGGCAACACGTGGCTGACCTCGATCACCACGGCGAGGTCGGCGGGATCCAGGCCCGAGCCGACCCGGGCCGTCTGGGCGGCCCCGTGCAACGCGAGGGTGAAGTCGATGCGGTCCGGTTCGCCAACGCCCCCGTTGGTGTAGGCGTACACCCCGTTGGCGCTCGCGGAGTCGCCGCTGGAGGTGAAGGTCGGAAACGCGGCCGCCGGCGCGTCGACCCGGAATGTTTCGCCGGCGGCGAGAGCGATCCCCCCGGTGCCACCCATGATTCGGATCTGTTCGAGGTCCGGCACCTCGCCGCTGCCGCTCCGATACGAGATGATGCTCTGCATCTTCATGCCGAAGGCGTTGGAGGGATGCTGCGTGATCACCGACGTGAAGGCCTGTGCGGCGGTCCTGCTCGGAAGTGCCGGGAAGGTGGCGAGTGCGAGGACGACGTATTGGAGTTTCGACATACGAGGCTTTCTCCGCAGGCCCATCCGGGATCTTTCAGGAATTCTTCCGCGATGGGCTCGCCCGTGGATTCGGAGCGTTGAACGGACCGGTTGCCGGAGACGTCGGGCTTGCCAATCGGGTGCCACGGCGGAAGCTGCCGGCTCCATGAACCTGCTTGCCCGCCTGCTCCTGGTGTCCCCGATGCTTTCCGCCGCACTTCTGGCCGGCCATTCCGCCGTCGATCCGGCTCCCAGGACCGACAAGGGCTGGCAGGACCGGCAGACGCTGCTGAACCAGCGTGTTGCCGAGGCCGGCGCCAAGGCCCAGGTGGTGTTCGTCGGCGACTCCATCACCCAGGGCTGGGAAGGCGAGGGGAAGGAGACCTGGGCCCGCTACTACGCCCATCGGAACGCGGTGAACCTCGGCATCGGCGGAGACCGCACCCAGCACGTCCTTTGGCGACTCGCCAACGGAAACCTGAAGGGGCTCAAACCCAAGGCCGCCGTCGTCATGATCGGCACCAACAACTCGAACGGCGAGGACAACACCGCTCAGCAGATCCTCGAGGGTGTGACCGCAGTGGTCCGACGCCTGCGCGAGGACCTCCCTGAGACCAAGGTGGTCCTCCTCGCCATCTTCCCCAGGGGCGAGAACTTCAACCCGCAACGGGGCAAGCTGGCGATGATCAACCAGGCCCTGCGTCGCGTGGCCGACGGCAAGGATGTCGTCTGGTTCGATCTGGCCGACCGTTTCCTCGCCGACGACGGCACGTTGCCGCGCGATCTGATGCCGGACTACCTGCACCTTTCCCCGAAGGCCTATTCGATCTGGGCGGAAGCCATCGAGGATCAACTCTCGTCGATCCTGGGCGACAAGCGGGTCACCGCCGCCGTCGCCGGCCCGCATCCGCTTGAAGGCGAATGGACCTGGACCATCAACGGTCCCGATGGGAATCCGGTCTCGGCACCCCTTTCGATCCGTGTCGAGGGAGGAAAGGTCTCCGGACGATTCCAGCGCGGGGGCGACCGATGGCTCGACATCTCCGGCGGGACCGTTGAAGGCAACCGTTTCCGTTGGACCGTGAAGCGCGATCGTCCCGATGGCACCTCGATGACCTATGAGATGACCGGATCCGTGGACGGCGACGCGATCTCCGGGGAGGCCAAGACCGATTTCAACGGCCCCCGGACGTCTCCGTGGACCGCGAAGAAGAAGTGAGCCCGTCTACCACGAGGTGCACCTGTAGGAGCCGACGTGAGGAGGCTCAAACCTCCCGTCCGAGACGTCGGGATTGGAACTGGCGCCAGTGGGGGGTGCAGAGCCTCGTGACCTCGTCTCCCACGACGTGCACGTGTAGGAGACGACGTGAGGAGGCTCAAATCTCCTGTCCGAGGCGTTGGGAAGGGAACTGGCGTCTTGGGGGAGAAAGCAGAGCCTCGTGACCTCGTCTCCTACGACGTGCACGTGTAGGATCTTCCCGATGCAAACATCGGCGAAAGCTGCCGGCTCCGACTGGATTTCCCGCGTTTTGGCCCTTCTGACCTGTGTATGGGTCAATGCCGGATGCGTCGCCCCCCGGCAACCCGCTC
>CAIYXO010000884.1 GCA_903930165.1 uncultured Verrucomicrobiota bacterium
CGGTCGCTCACGTCGACGCGGACGACGTAGTCGCCGGCGCGGCTCCAGCGATGCTCCTGGGTGGCCGAGTCGTCGGCGGAATAGGTGCCGTCGCCGAAGTCCCAGAAGACCGAGACGACGTCGCCGTCGGGATCCGCGGAGGTGACGGAGAGGGCGAGCGGCGCGTTGACCGCGACGGTCTGGGAAGCGGCGCGAGCGAGGGCGACCGGCGGGGAATTGGAGAGGGGGATCCCGGCGCGGACCTCGACCTCGATGTACTTCTCACGGCCCGAGCCGCCGACGCGCAGCGGGGTGACGCTCAGGCGCGCAAAGGGGTCGGTGAAGGTGCGTCCGACCAGCAGCGGCGAATCGACGGTGCCCGACTCGCCGTCGCCGTAGGTCCTGGGGTGCATGTCGAGCACCTGGGTGCCCTCGGCGCCCGAGGTGAACGGCACCTGGTTGGCATGCCACATCACGACGAGGCCGTTGTCGGTGAAGAACTCGCGGACGCCGTCGGCCCGGAAGTCGGGGCGGTACTCGAACGCGTAGCTGCGGCTGTCCTTCGGGATGCGGAGGCCGTAGAGGCGGCCGGCGACGAGGTTGGTGGCCTCGGCGCTGTAGATCCGGTACACGCCGCCGGTCCGGACCGTGGGCACGTCGTTGGTGCTGAGCCATCCCATCTGCCAGCGTTCGCCGGTGTTGAAGGCGGGGGAGATCGGGTTGTCGGTCGCGAACCACGCGTGCATCGTGGAATAGCGACCTCCGTACTCGCGGTGGACGCCGGGACCGATCGGATCGGGCGAGGTGGCCTCCCAGTGGTTGGCGTGGCGGAGGGAGAAGTTGTGTCCCCATTCGTGCGCGAACACCGAGATGCTCCAGGCGCACCTCATCCAGGAGTCGATGCCGCCCACCTGGGCCAGGCCGCAGTAGCGGGTTCCCACCTTGTCCGACTCGAACACCATGCAGCGGAAGTTGAAGTTGGTGGCGTTGTAGGGGAACTGCCCGCCCTCGGCGTAGGCCGCGGCGATCTCCAGCATGTCCCGGGTCATCTGGCTCTCGGGACTCGACAGCGCGGCGTACTCCTCCTCGGTCCGGGGCGCCGTGAACACCGGGGTGTAGACGAACTCCGACTGGAGCTTGCCGTAGCTCCATCGGGCGAAGGTGTCGCGGGACATCTCCAGCTTGTCCCTCAGGGCCGAATCGGAGATCGGCTCGAAGTCCGAAGCCTGGTTGGCGAAGCGCAGGCGGACGACCAGGAACCGCTTGTCGCCCTGCGCATGGGTCGGCGGAATCACCGCGGACCGTCCCGTGGAGGGAATGGCGCCGCCCAGGGCGTCGACGAAGTTGGTCGAGGCCGACTGGCCCGCATGGAGGGCGCAGCAGAAGAGGGCCGGCCCGTCGCCCGTCACCACCACCGTCTCGTCGGCCTTGGTGACGGCGTCTTCGCCGGACTTGGCGTGCGCGGCGAAGGCCCTCGCCCACAGGGTCTTCGTCGCGAGGATCCGATCGGCCTCGGCCTTGGACACCACCTCGTGGGACTCCTCCCGGAGGGCGATCACGCCGCCGTTCAGCGCATCGTCCACGGCCACCCCGAGGAGGTGGTCGTTGGAGGTGGTCATCTGGTCCACGCGGCTTCCATAGACGAAGGCCTGGTAGTCGCGTCCGCCGACGTGGGCCACGCGTTCATAGGAGGCGCGGGGGGCGGAGGCGTCGCCGCCGAAGGCCCCCATCACGGACAGGTCGCCGCGGGCGCGGACCGGATGCTCGATCAGGCCGGCGATGTCCGCCGGCAGGGCCTCGCGCAACTCGAAGGGCAACGCCTGGTCGATCGCCGCCTTGGGATCCTTCCGGATCAGGTCCTGCATGGCGCGGCGCCGTTCGGCCACGAGTCGGCGGCCCTCGACCGCAAGCGCATCGCGTTCCGCGACGCCCGCCTGGGCATATTCCGCGGCCCAGCGCCGGAATCCGTCCAACCCGGGTTCGGCGGACGTCCCGGCGCGCGGCACGACCGTCGGCGCGGTGGCCGGGCCGTTGGCGGCGGCCGGGGTCGACGCCGTCGCGGCGGCGGGAGCCGGGACACCGGCCGTGCCGGCTTGCGGTTCCACCGGCGCGGAACGGAACGTCAACACGGCGACAACGGCGACGATGGCCAGGAGGGCCAAGGCGGGGACGACCTTGCGGAAGGGTTTCATGGGCGAAAACGGCTGGAGGCCCCGTTTCCGACACTTCGGGACCGGGTTCCTCCACGAGTGCCGTACAACGCCCTAGGGTGTTTGTTACAGGGATGGGTATATTTTGTTTACCTCCGGTCGTAAGGATTGCCGCTTTCCGGGGAAATCGCCTGCGAACTAGGGCGATTCGGGGCGGTTTGGGCCGCGGATCCGGTAAATTCCGGCGGTATCCCGGACAAACGATGAGTGGACGGCTGGGCGTCGGAGTCCAAGGTGACGTTGAGCGTGATCCATCCCAAACAGGCCATCCTGGCGTCCTTGGTCCTCGTGCCGGGACTTTGTGCAGCCCAGTCCACCCCGGCGGCCGCCGCGGCCGGCTTCGAGTGGTCCTCGTTCCTCGGGCCGTTCCACATGGTGTTCCTGCACCTGCCGATCGGCTTCCTCGCACTGGCCTCCGCGATCGAGGTGTGGGCCGCCGTGCGTCCGTTCGACGGCATCCGCCGGCTGATCGGGATCGTCCTCGGCCTGAGCCTGGCCACCGGGTCGCTCACCGCGGTCCTCGGCCTGCTCCGCGCCAACGGCGGCGAGTACTCGCCGGAGACCCTCCTGCTCCACCGCAACACCGGCCTCGGCCTGGTGCTGCTCACCGCGCTCACCTGGGGCCTGCACGGCTCCTCTCTGAAGTCGGGCGGGGCTTGGCTGTGGGGCTACCGGACGTCGATGGCGGCAACCCTGTTGGTGCTCACCGTTGCGGGACACCAAGGCGGAACTCTGACCCATGGCCGGGGCTTCCTCTCCCAATACAGCCCGGAGCCGTTGCGCAGCCTCATGGAGTCGGTGGAGTCTCCCAAGCCGGTCTCCGTCACGGGCGTCGCGCCCGGCGGAACCGAGGTCCAACGCATCCTCGCCGCCCGTTGCGCCTCCTGCCACGGGGCCGAGAAGCAGAAGGGCAAGTTCCGGGTGGACCAGCGGGATTCGCTGCTGAAGGGCGGCGACAGCGGCGAGCCGGCGGTGGTTCCCGGCGATCCCGCGAAGTCGCAGCTCGTGCGCCTGATCCTGCTTCCGCGCGGACACGACGACGTCATGCCGCCCGACGGCAAGGAACCGCTGACCGACGCCGAGGTCCTCGCGGTGCTGAAGTGGATCCAGGCGGGGGCGAACTGAGGCGGCCGTTGGGTGGACACGGATTTCACGGATTCCGGGGAGGCGAACACCTCCTTGAGGCGGCTGCCCGATTTACCGGCTCGGTTGGGTTCCCTGCCCTGCTGTTGGAAGGCACCCACTCCGCGTCTCCGCGTGGACCCATCCGGCTCCGCTGCGGCTCAGCCCGAACGATGGAGAAGGGATCGGCACGCAAAGCCGCAAAGCCGCTGGGGAGCGAAGATGTGGAGGTAGGAGTCCCTAAGCGGAACCGCGAACCGAATGGTGGTCGCCTTCCTGGTCCCGGATCCGACGCCCCGTCTCGCGCCTTGGCGTGTTTGCGTGAGGTCGGTCTTCGCCCCCACTGAATCGCTCCGGCTCAGGCCTCTGTGGGAGGCGTCTTCGGAGGGTACTCGCCTTCCCAACGGGCCATGACGGCGGTGGCGAGGCAGTTGCCGACCAGGTTCACCGTGGTGCGCGCCATGTCCATCAACTCGTCGACGCCGATGATCAGCAGGATGCCCTCCAACGGCAGGTCGAAGCTCACCAAGGTGCCGGCCAAGATGACCTGGGAGGCCCGGGGAATGCCGGCCATGCCCTTCGAGGTCAGCATCAGGGTCAGCATCAGTGTGACCTGTTGTCCTATGGAGAGGTCCTTGCCGGCGGCCTGGGCGATGAAGATCGAGGCCACGGCGAGGTAGAGCGTGGAGCCGTCGAGGTTGAACGAATAGCCGAGCGGCATCACGAAGCTGACGATCCGCTTGGGAACGCCGAACGACACCAGGCGTTTCATGGCGTCGGGCATCGCTGCGTCGGAAGAGGTGGTGGTGAAGGCGAGGAGGATCGGTTCCTTGAGCAGGCGGAGGAACTTCATCACGGGCACGCGGGCCCAGAGCGCGGCCGGCAGCAGCACCAGGACGCAGAAGACCGCGAGCGCGGCGTAGAGGGTGCCGATGAGGTGGGCGAGGTTGACCAGGACCTTCAGCCCGCTGTGTCCCACGGTGTAGGCCATTGCGGCGCCGATGCCGACCGGGGCGAAGTTCATCACCAGGGCGGTGAACTTGAACATCACCTCCGCGAGCGACTCGCAGAACCGGAGCATCGGTTCACGGGGTCCTTCCGGCACCTGGGCCAGGGCGACGCCGAAGACCAGCGCGAAGAAGACCACCTGGAGGACGTCGTTGGCCGCGGCGGCCGCGAAGAAGCTCTTCGGCACGATGTGCTCGATGATCCCGGCGAAGGTGACCTTGGTGGACGTCACGGCGCTCGCGGCGGAACCGGCGGCCGGAAGGACGACCCCGACGCCCGGCTTGGAGAGGTTCACGGCCACCAGGCCGATCACCAGCGCGGCGGTGGTCACGATCTCGAAGTACACGATCGACCGGAATCCGAGACGGCCCACCGCCTTGAGGTCGCCGCTGTGTCCGGCGATCCCCACCACCAGCGTGCTGAAGACCAGGGGCACCAGGATGCACTTGATCATGTTCAGGAACACGTTCGAGACGACCTTCAGCTCCTGGGAGGGGCCGGGAAAGGCGTAGCCCAACGCCACGCCGCCGATC
>CAIYXO010000885.1 GCA_903930165.1 uncultured Verrucomicrobiota bacterium
GAGTGGGTGCACGGCTCGCTGAACTTCGACCCGGGCAACACCAGCAACTACACCGACCGAGACCTCACCAACGGCCTCCTCTGGAAGTACGTCGGCGCGGCCAAGGCGATCTTCAAGTGCCCGGCCGACCTCAGCACGGTCACCGTCGCAGGCGCCAAGCGGCCCAGGGTGCGCAGCATGGCCATGAACGGTTGGTTCGATTCCACGGACGTGCAGGGCTTCGGGCAGAACTGCCGGATCTACAAAAAGGGTTCCGACCTCACGGATCCGGGGCCTTCCATGACCTGGGCGTTCATGGACGAACGGGAGGACAGCATCAACGACGGCGAGATGATCGTCGGGATGAGCGGTTGGCCGGACCAGCCGAACCTCTGGAAGATCGTCGACTATCCTGCCGGCTACCACAGCCGGGCGGGCGGACTGTCCTTCGCGGACGGCCATTCCGAGATCAAGAAGTGGCTCGATCCGCGGACGGTCCCGGTGCTGCGTCGTGGCATCGAACTCGCCCTGAACGTCGGCTCGGCCAACAACAAGGACGTGTACTGGCTGATGGAGCGGTCGACCCGGCCCTTGAGGTGACCGGGGACCCGAGGAGGTCCGCACGCACAGGCGCCAAGCCGCCGAGGAGCCGCATGGAAGCCGCCGGTTTCCGTTGGCGGAGGCGGGCCGCGAAGTTCGGGCGCGCTTTTGGTCCCGGCAGATCGAGACCTTGATTCCCGACGCACCGGGGACAGTTTCGCCGGTGGTTCTCGATCGATTTCCGGCGACCCGTGATTCCGCCCTGCGGAGGCTGGCGGACTTCCTGCCGTCCTGCTCCCGGTACGCCTCCATGCGCAACCGGGTCCTGGCCGATCATTCCAACGTCTCCCGGCTTTCGCCCGCCATCCGGGCCCGGTTGGTTTCGGAGGAGGAGGTCGTCCAGCAGGTGCTGTTCGGCCACCCGTTCGAGGCGTCCGAGAAGTTCCTCCAGGAAGTCCTTTGGCGTTCCTACTGGAAGGGTTGGCTCGAACTGCGACCGCAGGTCTGGTCCACCTACCGCCAACGCGTGCGGCATCTGCGTCGCGAGGCCCCGGAGCCCGTCCGGCGTCGGGCGGCCGAGGTCGCCGCGGGCCGCAGCGGCGTGGCGGTCATGGACCGTTTCGCCCGGGAACTCCTGGAGACCGGCTACCTGCACAACCACGCCCGCATGTGGTGGGCGTCCTTCTGGATCCACGTGGAGGGACTGCCCTGGGAGCTCGGCGCCGACCACTTCCAGCGGCACCTGCTCGATTTCGATCCGGCCAGCAACACGCTCTCGTGGCGTTGGGTCGCCGGGTTGCAGACCCCGGGCAAGACCTACCTCGTCCGGCGATCGAACGTGGAAAAGTACGCCCCGCCCGAACTGCTCTCCGACTCCTCCGGCATCGAACGTCTCGACGACGACCGGGTCCGCGCCGTCTCGGTCGAGGAACACGCCGACACCCGGCCGGTCCCGTTGGGGGAGTTGCCGGCGAGTCCTCCCGATTCCGCCTCAACCACCGCCCTTTGGGTCCATGACGAGGACGGTTCGGTGGAGCAATCCCTCCTTGCGAAGCTGGCGAACCCGATCCCGTTGAGCGTGATGCTGCCCGCCGCGGACGAGGCCGACGAGCCCGGCGCCGTGGTCGCGGAATGGCGACGCCAAGCCCACGCCGACGCATGGGGCCGCGTGACGACCCATTTCGACCCGAAGCGGTGGGAAAACTGCGCCGGCGACGGTGAAGACTCCTTGGCGCAGACGCTGGTCGGCTTGGCCGGCGAGCATGGCTTCCGCCGGTTGGTCTGCGCCGAGTTGGCCGTAGGCCCCTTGGCGGACCAGCGGGACGAGATCCGTCGGGCCCTGGCCGACGTCGGCGTGGAATGGACCGAGGTGCGGAGGCCTTGGGACGCGGCGCTGTGGCCGCTCGCCCGGAAGGGTTTCTTCGACTTCTGGGACCGCGTCGGACGGCGCCTTCGCAAGACCGGCGAGGGGACTTCCGTCCTGGAGGTCCTCCGATGAAGAAGTCCCAGCTGCCCTCGAAGGACTGTGTCGCCTGTGGACGTCCGTTCGTCTGGCGCAAGAAGTGGGAACGGGACTGGGAGTCGGTGAAGTACTGCTCGGACGCCTGCCGTCGCGGCGTGCATCCGCTGGCCCGGCGGAAATCCTGAGCGGCACCGGCATTTGCCATCGCGTCAGGGTTCGCGCACGCTCCGCGGACACTGCTATGGCCGCCAAGAACGACACGCGCATCCCGGTCACCGTCCTCACCGGATTCCTCGGATCCGGCAAGACCACCCTGCTCAACCGCATCCTCACCGCCAAACACGGCAAGCGGATCGCC
>CAIYXO010000886.1 GCA_903930165.1 uncultured Verrucomicrobiota bacterium
ACACCGGGGCGTCCGGGGCGATGGTTCCGATCACCGAGGCGTCGAGAATCGCGATCTCGTCGTCGGTGCTCGGAATCGTGGTTCCTTGGGACCAACCCACGGAGATCGCGTCTCCACCGCCGCCTTCCTTCAAGACGGCCTCGATGTAGTAGCGACGACTTCCAACCAGGGACACCGGCAGCGAGATGTTCGGCTGGCGCTGCGCGGGATCGATGTTGGCGGAAACCGGACGACGATCGAGCGTGGTCCACGACTTGAAGCCGTTCCACTCGGGTTCCCGGGCGATCAGGCGCTTGTTGGCGGGACTGTCGTCCGTCGAAAGGTACAGCGCGCAGTTGTCGTCGCCGGAAACGTAGAAGATGTACTGGCCGGTGGTCGGAGGCGTCACCAACGCCTTCAACACCATGCCGTAGTTCTCGATGTTCGGGTTGGCCGTCTGGGGGCTGCCCATCTCGGTCACGTAATCGATCCGGTGTGCGGAGTCCGGATAGAGCGGGTGGTTGATGACGTTGTCGACGGAGTTGTTGGCGCCGGGGATGTCGTAGAAGTAGCGGGTGACGACTCCGGGCACATAGACGTCGGCAGCCTGGGCGATGGAAGCCAACGCGATGCTCGCGAGGACTGCCTTCGCCACGGCACGACGGCCTTGGGATAGGATTTGGGTACGCATAGGTATTTTTCGGAAACACCTCCAACGCAACGACATCTGTTCATGGCTTCCAGGCCACGCACCCCGTGGGGACGGGATATGCAGACGAGATCGCGCAAGGCGGTGTTTCGGGGACGAAAGATGCGTACCGAAAACGTCACAGGAATGCAATCTGGAACTGGCCGGATGCTGATTTCCCGGGGTCGACCCATCCTTTTGGGGCCAAATGCCCAAAATCGGCATCCCCAATCGGGGAGGGTATTCCCTTGAAGCGGTTTTTGCCCCAGTCTCCGGCCTGTGCCCCTCCACCGTCCGACCCAACGTGCACCCCGGTTTTCGTCCCTTCTCTTGGCCGCCTCCGTCGTCGCGTTCGGTTGCAAGCCCGCGGAGACGCCGCAGCCTGGCGGTTCGGCACCGGCGGCATCCGCCCATGGCGCCGGGGGGGATCTGGCCGCACTCCCAACCGCAGGCGCCAATGACGCCGCAGTCGCGCTTGCCGAGGAGGCCGACCGGTTGGCCGGTGAAGGTCGGTTCGCCGAGGCCGTGGAGAAGCTGAAACTCGCCACGGTCGCCGATCCGGGGGACGAGGAGACCCTTTTCAACTTGGCCTTCTACGAATCCAGACTGGGAAGGACCAATGACGCCATCGGGCACTATCAGGCGGTCATCGCCGTCTCCCCGAAATACGTCGAGGCGCACAACAACCTTGGAAATCTGCACCTGAAGCGGAACGACCTGGCGCAGGCCAGAAGCAGCTTCAGCGAAGCGATCCGGCTCAACGCGAAGCAACCGTCGGCCCACAACAACCTCGGCATCGTGAACGCGCGCGAAGGCCGGTTGGCCGAGGCGATCCAACAGTTCGAGCAAGCCACCCGGCTCAAGCCGGACTACACCGAGGCCTGGGTCAACCTCGGCAACGCCCTTGTGGGTCAGGGACGGCTGAACGAGGCGATCCCTCCGTTCGAGATGGCCCTCCAGATCCAGCCGGGACTCCCCACCGCGGTGGAGGGATTGCGTCGCGTACGACTCCGTCTCGGCGGCACGCCCTGACACGGATCGATTCGGCGGCAGCGAGAGTGGGCCTCACGCGAATGCGCCAAGCCGCCGAAGAGGCAACCGGAGTTGCCTGGCGGACCGGACCGCAGCTCGCCACCTCATGGACGCCGACCCAGGAACATCCGGGTCTCGGATCCGTTCTGGCTGACAATCAGGTCCGGTCGGCGGTCGCCGTCGAAATCGGCCGAGGCACAGCCACGTTGCTCCCCCAGGACCCGCAGGCCTCCAAGCCGGTTCGCGGGCACCGCCCGGAATCCGCCTTGGCCATCCCCGAGAAGGACGCATCCGACACCGGCGTCGCACGCCATGTCCTCGGGCCGCATCGCGAAACGGTTCTGCGACAGGAAGAGATCGTTGCGGCCGTCTTGGTCGAAGTCGGCGACGGCGATCCCCGACACCGGAGTCCATTGGGCCTCGCGCGGCAATTCCGCCCGGACGTATCCGTTGGCGCCCCGTAGGAACACCGCGGAACGGACGTGGGTGACCTCGATCCGGCCAGGCGCCGCGGTACCGAGCACCGCCAAGGCATCGGCATTGGAGTAGGCCGTGTGGTTCGGAAACCGGTCCACGATGTCCGGAATCGTGATCGCGAGATGGTCGCGATCCCGGACCGGCACCGGCACGCCGCCCTGCATCGCGGCCTCGACCAAGGCCAAGGGACGATCGTCGCCCGCTTCCTTCCAGAAAACCGCCGGCAGACCCCAGAGTGTGCGGTGGGTGTTGGAGCCCTCGTTTCCGGCGATCAGGTCCAGTCGGCCGTCTCCGTTCAGGTCGGCGACCGCCACCGAATTCCAGAGCCCGACACCGCTTTCGAGCCCCAGCGCCCGGGTGCGCTCTTCCCAGCCGGATTCGCGACGGCTGAAGACACGGATCGTCCCAAACTCCGCGGCCACCACCAATTCGGGCCGCCCGTCGGAATCGAGATCGCCGGATACCGCGGCAGTGACCAGTCCGAGCCGACGGAACACCTCCGTAGCCATGGGATCGGCTCGCATCGTCCCGCCCTCCGACAGGAAGACCATCGAGGACGCGGGCACGGGCCAACGACCGGGAACCACACGACCTCCCACGAAGAGGTCCTGGTCGCCGTCGCCGTCGAAATCCGCCGCGGCCAAGGCGGAGGGACTGGCCCCGATCGACGGCAACGGAGGCAGGGAACGGAGCCCCTCGCGGGTGACACGCCATCGCAGGACACTTGGGCCGTTGGTCATGGACGACTCGAAGGAGGCCAACGCACCGGCCACCACGCCGTCGCCTTCCGCGGCCCCAGGCAGGAAGGCCAAACCCAACAGGTCATCCGGAATCTCGGGTCCGTCGGTCTCCAGGGCCCGGAAGCCCCCTTTGCCATCGCCCAGCTTCACCGTCAGACGTCCACCGCGACCGGAACCGAGGACCACATCGACGTTCCCATCCTTGTCCAGGTCGGTTGCCAGCACGGAGGGACCCTCCTGCCCCAGACGCCGCGGCAGTTGGGGCTGACTAGCGAAGTCGTCGAAGGGTTCCTCCTGGTGGCGATGACCGAGGTTGGCCGTCGCGTCGCGG
>CAIYXO010000887.1 GCA_903930165.1 uncultured Verrucomicrobiota bacterium
GAACACGACCAGGTGGGAGGCCTCGGTGATCTGCTTCTGTCCCCAGGACTTCGGTTCGAGCTGCGCGCGAACGGCCGGATCTTCGACCACGAGGAACTTCCACGGCTGCAGGCCGAAGCTGGAGGGGGCGAGGACCAGGGACTGTTCGAGCGCCGACCAGACCGGGGCGGGAATCCGGGCGGAGGGATCGAACCTCTTGGTCGCGTAGCGCCAGTGGAGTTGTTGGACGAGCTGTTCCGGGGTGAGCGTGTTCATGGGGGCGGTGAAACCGAGGCGCCGACAGTATGGCCGACCGTTCCTCACGGCAAACGGTCCGGTGTCGACGGGGGTGGGACGGTGATTCCTGTTGACCGGGGCGGCTTATCCTGACGACAACATCAGGGACGTACCGGATCCGTTCCGGACTGTTTGGAAAGAAATCATGGCGAGAAATGTCCGAAAAACCGCGGTGGCCAACAAATCCGCGGCCAGTTCCCGATACGACGCGCACCACAAGGTGCTGACCACGACCTACGGTTCGTTCGCGGACCTCCGGCGGGAGCTCTCGGACTCCAAGGAGAAGGTCAGTGAACGGGAGGCGGTGCTGAAGCTCTTCGCCACCTGCACCGATCCCCAGCGGGCCTACCTGCTGCTCGACGACTACCTGGAGAAGCTGGCCCTGAACCGGAAGGACTTCGGTCAGACCGAATGGTGGCCCCGGATGCAGCAGTCGACGGGACGTCCGCGTCTCGAGGAGGTGGCGATGCTGTTCCTGAGGAACAACCGTTCGCTTCCGACCGAGCTTCTCCAGTACGCCAACTTCGAGAAGTTCGCCGAGGTCGAGCAGTCGGAGAAGGAGACCGGTTTCGTCCAGGAGCTGGAGAACTGGCTCTTCCCGCCGAACCACACCCACCTGGACTCGCCGAGGGCCGCGCTGCGGGTGGTCTGCGAGCCGACCCGTGACGACACGGCGGTGAACCAGTGGCGACTGTCGGTCCACTTCTTCCTCTTCCGTTCGCGGTCCGGGGAGAAGGAGCGGTTCCTTCCGGAACTGTGCGACCTCCGGACGCGGGCGGCGCACGAGGCCGAGCTGTTTCCCGCGGAGGACTGGCAGGTCATCGACTGGCTGCACGGACACTGGGGCGGGAAGGTGAAGTCCGGCGAGCTGTTGGTTCTCGACGGGCCGGACCTCCTGACCTGGCTGGCGAAATGGGCGCACGGCAACCGCCTGGAGCTGCTGGGCAAGGGCCTGAGCCTCCAGTTCGTGGGCCGGGTCGCCGAACTGAAGCCGCGGCTGGAGACCATCGACGAGGAGATGAGCTTCACCCACGTGCTGGCGTTGCCGGACGGGACGGAGCACCGGCTGCAGGAAGCGCGCTTCTTCGTAGGCGAGCCGCCGCTGGTCTTGGTGGAGGGTGAGTTCTTCGTCCTGCGCAACGCGCCTCCGCCGGCGCTGCTGGGACCTTGGGCCGAGCGGCCGGTGGTCCCGGTGAAGCGCCTCTCGCAGCGCCTGCTCACGGAACTCCGCCGTACCCAGGCCAAGGAGCAGCCGAACGCCCGGTGGGAGGAGCTGTGCGAAACCCATCCCGCCAAGCCGAAGTTCACCTTCGAGCTGGCCGACGAGGTCGTTCGGGTGCGTCTGCTGGCGGTGAGCGACAAGGACGGTTCGGAATGGCAGTGGAACGGACACGAGTGGACCCGCGTGGTGGAACGTCGCGCCGGCGACTCGAGGCCGGAACTTCTCGACGACCCGCGGCTGATGCCGGCAATCCACTGGCTCCAACGCGCCGACTGGTTCACGCCGGAACCCGGACTCTGGGTGCTGGATGCGAACGAGAACTGCCTGTCCCAGCTGGCGACCGCCTGGGGCGACCGGCCGACCGACGCCGAGTACCTCGGCAATCCGAGCTTCCAGCGTCTCTTCCTGAGCCGGCGACTGGTGAAGCCGAAGCTGGTGCTCCGCGGGTCCGGCATCGACTGGCTGTCGGTGTGCGCCGAGTGGGAAGCCGAGGGGCTCAAGCTCACCCGCGCGGACGTCGAACGCCTCGCCGCCTCCACCTCGCGCTTCGTCAAGCTGCCCGACGGCGGATGGGTGGAGATCGACACCGACGCCAACCGCAAGGCGCACGAGACCGCGGCGACTCTCGGGCTCGACGGGTTGTCTGCCGACGCGCAGAGGGCCTCGCTCATCCATGCCACCCAGCTGGACGACGCGACCATCGAGGGACTCGGTGCCGGCAAGGCCGTTGCCGAGCTCCGGGCGAAGCTCGCCAACTTCAAGGGCGTGCCGGAGACGCCGTTGCCCGCGGGCATCGTCGCCGACCTGCGTCCCTACCAGCAGGACGGCTTCAACTTCCTGGCCAACCTCGTCCGGCTCCGCCTCGGCGGCATCCTCGCCGACGACATGGGTCTCGGAAAGACCCTGCAGACCCTCACCTGGCTGATGTGGCTGCACGAGCGGGCGCCGAAGAAGGACCGCAAGCCGTCTCTGGTGCTCTGTCCCGCCTCCGTGCTGCACAACTGGCGCCGCGAGGCGGAGAAGTTCGCCCCCGGGCTCAAGGTGCTGGTGCTGCAGTCGGGCCAGCAGCGGCACAACCTCCGGAAGCAGATCCCCGAGTACGACATCGTGGTGACCAACTACGCGATCCTCCGGCGCGACCTGGAGGAGCTCGGCAAGTTCCGCTTCCATGCGCTCGTCCTGGACGAGGCGCAGTTCATCAAGAATCCCACGGCCCAGGTGACCGTCGCGGTGAAGGAGATCGAGGCCGACCACCGGCTGGCGTTGACCGGCACGCCGCTGGAGAACCGGATGCTCGACCTGTGGTCGATCGTCGACTTCTCGCAGCCGGCCTACCTGGGCAACCAGCAGAACTTCATCGAGACCTACGAGTCGAAGGGCGAGGGGCCCGAGTGGGACGGCGCCGCGAAGCGCAAGCGGCTGAGCGCGCGCCTGCGCCCGATCATGCTCCGCCGCGTGAAGAAGCAGGTCGCCAAGGACCTTCCGGACCGCATCGAGGAGCGTCGCGACAGCGAGCTCGACGAGGAACAGCGCAAGCTCTACCTCGCGGAGCTGCGCCGCAGCCGCGAGCAGGTGATGAAGACCATGCAGGAGAAGGGCGTGGCCAAGTCCAAGATGCACGTCCTCGCGGCGCTCACCCGCCTACGGCAGATCTGCTGCCATCCGCGTCTGGTCGGCAACGACGCCCCTTCGGGGAAGACGGAGACCCTTTTCGAGCTCTTCGAGCCGATCCTGGCCTCCGGCAACAAGGTGCTGCTGTTCTCGCAGTTCGTGGAGATGCTCAAGCTGCTCGAGGCCGCGTGCCGCGACCGCGGGATCAAGACCCACATCCTCAGCGGCGAGACCAAGGGCCGCATGGAGGTGGTCAACGCCTTCCAGGCCGATCCGGAGCCCTGCGTGTTCCTCCTGTCACTCCGCGCCGCGGGAACGGGACTCAACCTCACCAACGCGTCCTATGTCGTCCTTTACGACCCCTGGTGGAATCCCGCCGTCGAGGCCCAGGCCATCGACCGCTCACACCGCATCGGCCAGACCCAGACCGTGATGGCCTACCGCCTCATCACCCCGGGAACGGTCGAGGAGAAGATCTGGGAGCTGCAGCAGAGGAAGTCCGCCACCATCGCCGACGTCCTCGGCGAGGAGGGCTTCGCCAGCAACCTCAGCAAGGACGACCTGGAGTACCTCTTCAGCGAGGACTGACCCCGGTCGTTCTCCCGATTCCGCGCCGCCGTCGCCGGTTCCGATCTGGATCCGCCGACGGCGGTTTTGCATTTCCGGGGGGGAGCCATCCACAGATGACGCCGACATCCGCAGATGGAGGGGGCAACGGATCGGATCTGTGGAGATCTGAGCCATCTGCGGATGATCTCAAGGGCGTGATCAAGTCGGTGGGGAGGCACGGAGAAGCAGCGGTGGTAAGGCATCCACAGATGACGCCGATGTCCGCAGATGGAAGGAATCAACGGATCGGATCTGTGGAGATCTGGGCCATCTGTGGATGGGCTCAGGGGCCGCATCCCGCTGCGTTCGGTTCTTCGGAACTCGCGGAAGTTGTCGGAACCGATCGGGTCCAACATTCTGTGGATCGGCCGATGCTCGCACGATGCCATCTGAACGGACGCGCCCGACTCCTCGCCTGGGCAATTCTGTCGTTGTCGTTGCGGCTTTTTGGCGCGGATCTGCTGCCCAGCGAGAGGGGCCGCCCTTGGGGGCGTGCGTTCATGCCGCAGGACTACGGAGGCGACGCCCAGGTCGGGGCGGTGGCCGAATCCTCCTGGGGAACCCTGCTGTTCGCCTCCGGACGGAAGATCATCGAGTACGACGGATCGGCGTGGCGGGCGGATGAGACACCCGTTGCACACATCCGTGCGATCGTGGACGCGGGCGGCGGGCGCATAGTCATCGCCGGAACCGGCGGCTTCGGAGTCCTGACCCGGCGGGAATCCGGCGGATGGGACTACGAATCGCTTTCGGACCGGCTGGATCCATCGGACCGGGATTTCGGAGCGATCTGGCAGGCCTATCGCATCGGGGACGAGATATGGCTGGGCGGAGAAACCCGCATCTTCCGTTGGAAAAACCAGGAGCTGAAGGCGTTCCGGAACCCGGGTGCGGGTCCGTTGGTCCTCCTTGTCGCCGAGGGCCGTCCGTACCTACATGGCACCCGGGTGGGACTGATGCGTTGGGACGGCTCGGAGTTCAGGTCCTGGATCACGAACCGGATCGTGGCGAGGGACCAGCCATACGGTTTCTACCCGGAGCCGGATGGCTCGTTCCTGCTCGCGTGGCGTCGATCCGGACCGCTGAAGCTGGTGGGCGCGGAAGTGAGGTCCATTGGCGAGGAGTTCCATGCGCTTCCCGGAGGTGGTTGGATCAACTCCGCGATCCGGTTGAGGGACGGCAACATGCTCGTGGGACGCGATGAAGCCGGTGCGGTCGTGGTGACACCCGCGGGAAAGGTCGTCGAGGTGTTCACGCCGGAGGATGGCCTCAGCGACGGCGAGGTGGTGGCTTCCCTTGAGGATTCGCGGGGGGACCTCTGGTTCGCCACCCGGCGGGGCATCACGCAGTTCTCGCATCGACGTGGCCTGTCTTGGCTGGGCGAGCGGGATTCGATGCTCGATGGTCCGATCCACGGGATGCTGCGCTGGCGCGGCGACCTCCATGTGAGCATCGGCGACGGTTTCCGGGTTTTCGCACCGTGGAACAAGGCGGTCCCCGGCCGCTTGACGCTCGGCAGCTCCGGCGTGGATCTCTCCGAACCCCGCGGATGCCTCGTGGTCGACGACCTGCTTTTGGTCGGCCATTCCGAAGGCCTCTTCCGCTACGCGGCGAAGCCCGGAACCAAGCTGCCGGTCGCGCTGCCCCCGGTTCCGGCCCAACGGCGACACGAGGTCCTGCTTCGTTCCGCCCGTGATCCTTCCCGGTTGTGGTCCGGCGGCCTTGCGGGCCTGGGCGTCTCGGAGCTGACCGCGGGCGCCGAGGTCCGGGAACTCCGATCCTGGGCCGACGCCGGAGCGATCCGGTCGTTGCTCGAGGAGGGCGACGTCCTGCTTTTCGGAACGGCCGACGGCCGGATCGGGTCGATCCGGGGGGAGGATTCGTCGCCGAAGCTGGAATGGGCGCCCTCGGCCGGAGTCGTTCCCGGCCCGGTACGCCTGCTCGCGTTGCCCGGCGGTCCGACCGCGGAGACGCCGGCCGGCCAGAAGCGCAGGAATGGAGAAGGCCGTTGGGTGGACGAGGATCGGTTGCATCTCGACGGAAGGCCTGTGGACCGGGTGACCGCGACCGCGTCCGGGATGGACGGCGAAGGATTCGCGTCGGTGATCGTCGGCGGTGGCGGGACCGCGCTGTTGGGGCGTCACCGGCCCGGTCCGGCGGGCCGCCTCGTGTTCGCCCCCTTTGCGGCGTCCGTCCAGTCGGCGCTCGGAGCACACGGGGCGATGCTGATCCATTTCGAGGACGGTCCGGAAGGTGGGGTCCTTTGGGCCAAGGGCGACGGTCCGATGGTTCGGATCGCGCTGGGGAGGATGGATCCGCCCCGCCAACTGCCGGGGGTGAGGCTGCGGCGCCGGTTGCGGGACGGGGGGCTGAGGGAGTCGGCGAACCCGGCGGGAGGCGACGTGTGGCGGTGGGATCGTGGGGCGGTCCGGTTCGAGTGGTCGGTCCCGGAGTTCGAGCCGGGCGCGTCGCTGCGATTCGAGACGCGTCTGGATGGCTGGGATCCGGAATGGAGCGGACCCTCCGCCGCCCTGGCCAAGGAATGGAGCGGGCTCCCCGAAGGGCGATACCGCTTCGAGGTGCGGGCGGTGGACCGTTTGCTGCGCCGGACACCGGTCGCGGCCTACGGATTCGAGATCGTGCCGCCTTGGTACCGGACCATTTCGGCCTACTCGACCTACATCCTCGTGGCGGGCTTCTCGGTATGGAGGTATCTCCGGCATCGGCTGGCAAAGCTCGAACGGGAGCGTCTCCGCCTGGAGGAGCTTGTCGCCCGACGCACCCGGGAATTGGCGACCGCGCGGGATGTCGCGGAGGAGGCCAGCCGGGCCAAGTCCCGGTTCCTGGCCAACATGAGCCACGAACTGCGCACACCCTTGAACGGCATCCTCGGCTTCGCCCAGCTCCTCGCCCGGGAACCGGACCAGTCCGAGCGGAACCGCGAGCGGCTGCGGGTGATCGGTTCCAGCGGCGACCATCTGCTCGGCCTGATCAACGACGTGCTCGATCTGGCCCGGGTCGAGGCGGGGCGGGTGGAACTCCGTCCAGCACCCTTCGTGCTCCGCGACCTGCTGCGGGACATCGAGCCCGGGTTCTCCCAGCGCGCCCTCCAGCGGGGACTGGTCTTCCGAGTCCATGTGGAGGGTCTCTCCGACAATGCCGTCCTGGGAGACTCCCGTCGGCTCCGCCAGGTGCTCGAGAATCTCCTCGGCAACGCCGTGAAGTTCACCCGCGTCGGCGAGGTGGGCCTGTCGGTACGCGGATATCCCTCGGACCGGGTCGAGTTCGTCGTGGCCGACACCGGGCCGGGAATGGCCGCCGAGGATGTGGCGCGGCTGTTCAAGCCGTTCTCACAGGCCGAGCAGGGACGTCCGCCCGAACAGGGAGCCGGACTGGGACTGGCCATCAGCCAGCATCTGGTGGGACTCATGGATGGCGAGATCGTCGTCGCCAGCGAACCTGGACGCGGCAGCGAGTTCCGGTTTTCGGTTCCGCTTCCGCGGGCCGAGGCGGCGGTTGCGCCGACGGGGTCCGTCGTTCGGATCACCGGCTATGTGGGGCCGCGTCTGGAGGTGCTGCTGGTGGACGAC
>CAIYXO010000888.1 GCA_903930165.1 uncultured Verrucomicrobiota bacterium
GACTTCACCTTGGCGGGCTCGGTGCCGGTCTCCGGGGTGGATCCCGGCCTGGCCGGGGTGCCGGGCCTCGACCACACCTATGACAACGGCTTCGTGCGACGCGACCAGACCGGCAACGCGCAGGGACTGACCTCGAACTGGGGCTACCAGGACGCCGGCCAAAGGGTCGGCAACGACCTCGTCTTCCGGGCGTCGCGGAACTTCGCGGTCGACGACGCCACGAGGAAGGAAGGCGGGCCGCATGCGGGCCTCGACGTGGGATACGGGACGATGCTGGGCAGTTGGGGCGAGACCCGTTGGGGTTTCGAGTTCGGCTTCGGACTGCTTCCCGTCGTCCTGTCCGATTTCCGCACGCTGAACGGCAGCATCCGTCGGACGGTGCATGCCTACGACACGGCCGGACTCCAGCTTCCCCAGGCGCCGTATTCGGGTGGGGTGACCGGAGTGGGCCCGTTGCTGGGGGACACCGCGGTGGCGTTGCCCGACGAGGTCCAGCCGGGCGAGGTGCGAGGCGCCCGTGTGATCGACGCCTGGCTCTACAACCTCCGACTGGGACCGCAGCTGTACCGCGAGCTGGGTGGGCGCTGGGCCGTGAGCGCCGGCGCCGGTGCCGCCATGGGAATCGTGGTGGGCGACTACCGCTTCGACGAGACGGTCTGGGTCAACGGCGTGGCGGGAGCCAACAACCTCGGGGCCATCGGCCGCACCGACGTCAATGCCGGCGCCTACGCCAACGCGATGCTGCTGTGGCACACCAACCCCGACGCGGATTTCTACGTCGGGGTGCAGTGGATGACGCTCGGGGAGACGCGCTTCGCCGAAGGCAACCGCGTGGGACTGCTGCGGATGGAAAACGGGTTCCAGGTCGTCACCGGCATCCGCTGGCCGTTCTAGGATTCGCGATTCCCGATTCCCGGTGGCCGCGGCCGCCAGGCTGCGGACAATCGACTTCCATTCGGGTGTTCTCCCACCTTGGATCGAAACCCTCCTGGAGGTTTGCCACAGAGGCACGGAGGTCACGGAGGAATGTCCGAGGTCCGTGGCCAGTGGTCCGTTGGATGGGTCGCGCGAGCGTCGTGGAGTGCGCGAGTCCGCTCGCGCTTTTCCCTGCATCGCAGGACGGCTTCCGCCCCATCGAGTCCCCGCCTCGTTGATCAGTTCGGCTTCGAGCCACCCAGGGCCCCGCGCTGGCGCAGCATGGCCTCCATGACCTTGTCCATCGCGTGCTCGGCCAACGGCTTGGAGACCTCGTCCAGGCGGGCGTTCGCGGCGCGCAGGGCCACGGGGTCGCCGGTCTTCGTCCGCGGTTCCTCTCCGGACAACACCGCCTCGACCGCTTCCAGGGCCTCGTGCAGCTGCTTCCGGTACTCGTCGTCCAGGTCGGCGTCGTACTCGGCCATCGTCTTGCGCGTCGCCGTCAGCGTCTCGCCGGCCCGGATCTTCGCCTCGATCCATTGCCGTGCCTTCAGGTCGTCGAACGCGTGCTCGACCGACTCCTCCACCATGCGCTGGACGTCCTCGTCCGCCACGTCCACCGCGGAGCGCATCTGGACAACCTTCTGGTGGCCGGTCTTCACGTCGCGGGCGAGCACGTGGAGGATGCCGTTGGCGTCGATCTCGAACTGCACTCCCACGCGCGGCACGCCCTTGGGTGCCCGTTCGAACTCCAGGAGGAAGTCGCCGAGGCTCCAGTTGTCCTTGGCCCGTTCGCGTTCTCCCTGCAGGACGTGGATCCGCATGTTCGGCTGGTTGTCCACCGCGGTGGTGAACATCTCGCCGGCCTTCACCGGGATGGTGGTGTTGCGCGGGATGATCACGTTCATCAGTCCGCCGAAGGTCTCGAGCCCCAGCGACAACGGCGTGACGTCGAGCAGCAGGAGGTTCTTGAACCCGCCGCGGAGGATCTCCGCCTGGATGCCCGCCCCAAGGGCCACGGCCTCGTCGGGATTCTGCGACGTGTTGAGCTGCGGTCCCTTGGCGCGGTGGAAATCGTCGCCGAGCCGCAGGTCGCCGCGCTGCTCCGAGAACTCCGCGCAGCCGAACCACTCGGCCACGAGCCGGCGTACCAGCGGCATGCGGGTCTGTCCGCCCACGAGGATGACCTGGTCGAGGTCCTTCGCCTCGAGCTTCGCGTCGGCGAGCGAGCGGAGGCAGTGGATGCGGGTGCGTTCGACGATCGAACGGGTGAGTTCCTCCAGCTTCGTCCGGGAAATCCGCAGCTCGAAGCTGAACGAGGCGGTGAGGAACGGGAGTTGGACGGCGACCTCCTCCTCGGTGCTGAGGCGGATCTTGGCGTTCTCGGCGGCCTCGCGGATGCGGGCCACGAGCGGCTGGTCGGCGGGGCCGGCCTTCGAGAGGTCCGGGCCGCCGGCACGCGCGATCTCGCCGACGAGGAACGTGGTCAGCGCCCGGTCGAGGTCGTCGCCGCCGAGCCGTGTGTTGCCGTTGGTGGAAAGGACCTGGAAGACGCCGTTGTTCAGCTCCAGCACCGAGAGGTCGAACGTGCCGCCGCCGAGGTCGTAGACGGCCACCTTCGAGCGCTCCTTGAGCTTGTCCAGGCCGTAGGCCAGCGCGGCGGCGGTGGGTTCGTTGACGATGCGCTCGACGGTGAACCCGGCCAGCTCGCCGGCGCGGATCGTGGCGTTGCGTTGGGCGTCGTTGAAGTAGGCCGGCACGGTGATCACCGCGCGGGTGACGGTCTCGCCGAGCGAAGTCTCCGCGTCGGCCTTGAGCTTCTTCAGCACCTCGGCGGCGATCTCCTCGGGCGACCAGTCCCGGCCGTGGACGGGGAAGGCGGCCTGGCCGTTGCCGTCGGCGCGGACGGGGTAGGTGACCACCATCTCCTCGCGGGCGATGTCGACGCCGCGTCGGCCCATGAAGCGCTTGGCCGAGTAGACGGTGTGTTCCGGCCGGACCGCGCGGACGCGATTCGCCGGATGTCCGACGACCGGGGGCGCGCCTGCGGCCGGGAAGTGGACGACGGACGGCGTCAGCCGCTGGCCGTCGGGATCGGCGATCACGTACGGGATGCCGCTGTCCACGATCGCGACCAGCGAGTTGGTGGTTCCCAGGTCGATGCCGACAATCTTGCTCATTGCGTCCGCGGAGTATGCCCCAGGTGGGCGCAAAGCCAAGGGTGGCCCGGAAGCCCGGTAGCCGTGCCCACCCGGGCACGGACTGGAGCTGATGCGGCTGGGATGCGGGGATCGGGGACCGCGGCCATGGCGGCCGTGGCCACGTGGGAGGAGAATCCCGGGATTCTGCTGCTTGTCGGCGCAGGGCCGCCTTTCCAGACTCGGCTCCCA
>CAIYXO010000889.1 GCA_903930165.1 uncultured Verrucomicrobiota bacterium
GGCCACGGCTGGTAGACCTCCGGGTGGGGCGTATATCCGGCCTCGTAGCTCATCACCACCGGACGCCCGTTCCGCCAGACGCCCCAGAGCTGCACCGCCTTCACGTCCTCGCGTTCGAAGTGGAAGATGTAGAACTGGAGCGGAACCCCTTCGATGACGACGTTGGTCGTCGACACGCCGCCCACCTGTTTCCAGCCGGACCCGGGCATGCAGCTGTCGGGCCTGTGGCCTAGGGCGCGCTTGCTCTGGGGGGAAGGGCGCCAGAAGAGATGGTAGGCGTCGACGAATCCGAACGGCGCGAGCGAGTTGGTCAGCCGGAGCGACTCGCCGGATGTTGCCTGGAGCTGGTTCCAAGCACCTTCGTCGAAGTGGTTCTTCTTCAGCCCCGGCCGTTTGTCGAACTGGGCCGTGAAATAGGGCTCCGTCTGCGGCTTGGCCTTCCTGGCGAGGATCGCGTACCAGATGTGCACCACGGCGAAGCACAGGATCAGGACCCCCAGTGCCGGTCGGAGATCGGGTACTCGGTCCCAGCGGAGGTAGCGGATCAGCGGGGTCGCTTCCTGGGGGCGCTTGGTGGGCCAGACGTCGCCGGCGGTGCTCTTTCCGGCCAGCCACTTCCCCAGGAACCAGATGATCGCGTAGAACGAGTACATCGCGGCGTTCCCGACCCAGTCATGGGCCCGCTCCATCGCTTCCGGCCCGTCCTTCTCCATGATCCAGCAAAGGGCGAATGTCCGGACGAAGTTGCTGATCAGCGCGAAGACGGTGGTGAGCAGCACGAGGGCGACACGGCGCGGCGCGGCGAGCATCAGCAGCTCGCCGATCGCCAGGCTGAGCATGAGTCCGGACTGGAGCGAACGGATGCCGCTGCAGGCCTCGACGATCCCCACGGTTCCCTTGCTGAGCTTGAGCACGGCGCCAGATCCCGCCTCGACCGGGATTCCCAGCCACCAGAGAAGCTCCGTCACGACCTGGGCGACTCCGATCATCAGGTTCTGCTGGAGCGGATGTGCAATGCGATCCGGCCAGGGTACCGACGTGAGGAAGAAGAGCACCGGGAACGCCCCGCAGCGGACCAGTCTCCACCCGCCGGTCCAGAACATCGCGGCCAGGGTCAGTCCGACGGCGGCGAGGTTGATCGCCCAGAGCACCATGCCGGACTGGTGATACTCGCTGCGGTAGACCTCGACCGGGAAGAGTGCCAAGGCCGGGATCGCCAGGAGCCAGCGGTTCCATGGATTGCCGGCTCCCGCCGATGGGCTCAGGGACGCCCAGAATTTATCGGATTGGGTGCCGAGCCGCCTCCAAAGGTAGAGTCCCACCAGCACCGGCACGATGAAGCCGTAGGAGTAGTTGTCGTCGGTGGACCAGAAGCCGGCGCAGATCGAGATCGCCCAGATCCAGAAGCATCCCAGCAGCAATCCCAACACCCCGGCTCGGCCCCGCGGCGGAACAGCGTCCTTCGGAAGTGGGCTTGAAGCGGCAGTGGACATTGGCGTCACAGTGTGCGGTTCGGCTGCGGGGGGGTCAATGGCGGGGCCTTCCGGGGAGGGACGGCATTTGTCCCAGGCCCCGGGACACGATGGCGCCGAAATGAAAGCATTGATGGTCCTGATCCCTGGAACCGCCGCCGTGGAGACGCTTGCCCGATTCGGTCGGGCGAACCTCGTCCGGCTTTGGGATGGACGGTTCGTCCTGGAAGGTGGTGGCGATCACGAGGTTCGTGAGGCACGTGAATGGGCGGCACATTTCCTCCACGAAGCCGTGTTCATCGGACGCGTGCCCGACCGGCGGACATGACCGCGGGACCCGTCCCGGTATGGCCTGGGGTGACCGCATGTCGCCGACCCGACCTCTCAGGCGTCGACCAGTCCTTCGCGGACGGCATACCGGACGAGTCCGGCGACGGAATGCACCCCCAGTTTCCGCATCACGTTCGTCCGGTGGGACTCGACGGTCTTCACCGAGAGTCCCAGTTCCGACGCGACCTCCTTGTTGCTCTTGCCCTGGGCGAGGTGGCGGACGATTTCCCTTTCCCGCGGGGAGAGGTTGGCGGTCTCGACCGGAGCCGGTGGGCGTTCGCCGACGAACTCGCCCACGACCATGCTGGTGACGCGTTGGGTGAAATAGGTTCGCCCCTGCCGGATGGCGGTCACCGCCTCGGCCAGTTCGCGACCGGCGTCGGACTTGAGCAGGTAGCCCTTGGCGCCCGCCCTGAGCACCTCACGGACAACCTGGTTGGACTCGTGCATGGTGAGCACGAGAACGGCGGTCTCCGGCGAGACCTCACGGATCGCCGCAGCGGTCTCGAAGCCGTTCATCCGGGGCATGGTGACGTCCAGCACGGCAAGACCCGGCCGGTGGGCGCGGACCAGTTCCAGCGCCGCCTCGCCGTCGGCGGCTTCGCCCACCACGTGGCACTCGGGCAGTTCCTCCAGCGCGGAGCGGATGCCCCGGCGGACGATTTCGTGGTCGTCGGCGATGACGATGTTGTAGTCGCTCATGGTGATTCGGAAGGAAGGGGAATGGTGGCGGTGATGCGGGTGAGGCCGGGTTTGGACTCGATCGAGAAGCGCCCGTTGAGTTCACGAACCCGCTGCCGCATGCCGGAGAGGCCGACGCCGGTGCCGGGGGAGTCCATCTGACGCTGTATCTTCTCCGGAAGGCCCTTCCCGTAGTCCTCGACCTCGAGCCGGACGTTTCGTCCGCGGGTGCCGAGCCGGATGGTGGCCTTCTTGCTTTCGGAATGGCGTAGGATGTTGGAAAGCGATTCCTGGACGATGCGGAAGAGGGTCAGCTCGACGTTTCCGGGCCAACGCGTGTCGTCGTCCGGCGCCTCCAGCTCGGTCCGGATTCCGCTTCGGTCGGAGAACCGGGAGACATGCCACCGGAGGGTGTTGCAGAGCCCGAGGTCCTCCAGGAGCGGCGGATGGAGCAGGGCCGACATGGTCCGCAATTCCAGCGAGCACCGTGCGGCCAGCCGGATGCATTCCCGGACGGTGTCCGTGTGTGGGGAATGGCTGGAGTCGAAGACGCGTTCAAGACGGCTCAATCCGATCTCGAGCGCCGCAAGGACCTGGGCGGTGGAGTCGTGCAGCTCGCGGCCGATCCGCCGGCGTTCCTCGTCCTGGGACCTGAGCAGGGCTCCAGCCAAGGCGCTTTCTGCGCTGTATCGGGTCGAAAGGTCCCGCAGCTGAACCAAGGCGACCGGTTCCGCGTCCGGATTCGGCGCGGAGGTGATGACGATGGACACCGGGGTCTCGAGACCGTTCCTGCCGGTCATCAACGTTTCGCCGGACCAGTTGCCCTTTTCAAAGGCGGTTCGTAGGCCTTCGCGCATTGTGGCCTGTGACTCCGGAACCGGAAAGAGGGCCAGCAGACAACGCATCACCTCCCCGCGCGCGGCGGGCAGCTGCCTTGCGGCCGACTGGTTCTTGTGGACGCAGTTCCCTTCGGTGTTGACGAGGATCACCAGGTCCGGCGACTGGTCCAAGGCGTGGAGCAGGGCGACGCCGAGCCCGTTTCCGGGCACCGCATCCTTCTTGGCGCCATTCGTATCCGGAGATTTTCCGACTCCCGGATCCGAGCCGCCGTTTCCGCGCTTTTTCTGGGTCACAGGCATTCCACGTCACCGGACAGGGTGAATCGCTGTCTGGATCATCGGCCGTTGACGCCTCAGACCTAAGCTCCCTTGGAAAAAATGCCAAGGAATCGGACGCCGGGTCGCCCGGGTCGTCGGAAATGATCCGACGAGCCGTCCGGACCATGACCGCGGCCGGAACGGGGGTTTCCCGCAGTCGGCGGCCCGCGCCCGAGCTTCTTGGTTCCCGGCCGAATCGTGGCGCCCGAGCAGAAAGGGATGGAAGATCGGCCTCCGGGCCCGGCATCGTTCGTCCGCCCGAACCGAACCATGCTTTCCATTCGTGATCTGAAGATGTCCGTCGCCGGCCGGACCCTGTTCGAGAACGCCTCGATGCAGGTCAACTACGGCGACCGGGTTGCCCTGGTCGGACCCAATGGCGCGGGGAAGTCCACGCTCTTCTCGCTGATCCTGCGGAAGAACGTCCCGGATGAAGGGGCGATCGAAAGGGATCCGTGGACAATGGTGGGCTACCTGCCGCAGGAGGGCGAGGTGGTCGGAGAGGAGACGGTCCTCGAGGTGGCGACCGGCCGTGCCGGCGAGGTGCCTCGACTGGAGAAACGCCTCCACGAACTCGAGGCCGCCGGGGCGGTGGACAGCCCGGAGTACATGGAGGCCCATGCGAAACACTCCGCGTTGAACGACCCCCAGGTCGAGGCCAAGGCGAAGAAGATGCTGAAGGGGCTCGGCTACAAGGAGACAGACTTCACGCGCAAGGCGCGTGAGATGAGCGGCGGCTGGGTCATGAGGGCCCACCTCGCCCGTCTGCTGGTGATGGAACCGGACCTCCTGCTGCTCGACGAGCCGACCAACCACCTGGACCTCCTATCCCTGCTGTGGCTGCAGGGTTACCTGAAGAACTACTCGGGTGCCCTGCTGTTGATCTCGCACGACCGCCAGTTCATGGACGAGATCATCACCCAGGTCCATGAGATCGCGGACCGCAAGCTGGTCTCGTACAGCGGCAACTACTCCGAGTTCCTCAAGCAGCGTGAGGAGCGGTA
>CAIYXO010000890.1 GCA_903930165.1 uncultured Verrucomicrobiota bacterium
CAGCAGACCCGGCTCGGCGTCGTCGGCTGCATCCTCGGATTCTTCGGGATCATGGGCATGCTCTGGGGCCGCGCCTGGATGCGGGCGGTGGCCTTTCCCTACTTCCTTTTCCTCTTCTGCGTGCCGATCTCCGTCTTCCTGGACACGCTCACCCACAGCCTCCGCCTCGTCAGCACCACGCTTTCGACCGGGTTCTGCGAGGTCTTCCTGAACATCCCGCTGGTCCGTTCCGGCACCCAGGTGTTCCACAAGGCGACGGCGACGATGCCTGGCTTCTCCTTCGACGTTGCGCCCGCCTGCAGCGGCATCCGCAGCGCCACCGTGGTGCTGTTGCTGACCGTCACCTACGCCTTCCTGTCCTTCCGGGGCTGGGGGCGCCGGATGATCCTGATCCTGCTCAGCCCGGTGTTCGCCGTGCTGGCCAACGTCATCCGGCTGATCGTGGTCTTCACCGTGGCCGAGGCCCAGGGGCAGGCCGCGGGAGAGGCCATCGAGAACAAGTTCGGCTTCGCCACCTTCCTGATCGCCCTCTCCTGCGTCTTCGTGACCGCCCGTTTCCTCCGGGAGCCCGAGGGACCCACCACGGCATCGCCGACCGCCGCCCCCGCCAGCACCACCCCATGAACCGCCAGGCCGCCCTCCTCACGTTGGTCGCGCTCCTGTTCATCGGGGGGGCGGCCGGTTCCCTGCGCTGGCTCAAGTCCCGGGTTCGGATGGGCGAACCCGGAGTCCGGGTGGTGAAGGCGCCGATCTTCAGCGACAGCGGCGGCATCGCCGCCAGCAACTCGGTGCACATGCCGTCGGACATCCCGGGTTTCCGCTCGCAACAGGATCCGATCCCGGAGCTCGAGCTCACCTTCCTCCCGCCGGACACCACCTTCGGCCGCCGCACCTACTCCACCTCGGACGGCCTCGCGCCGGTCTCGGCGAGCGTGGTCCTGATGGGATCGGACCGCACGAGCATCCACCGTCCCGAATACTGCATGACCGGTGTGGGGTGGCAGATCCTGGCGCAGTCCGTGCGCCCGATCCCGGTGCGGGGCGGAACGTATTCGGAACTGCTGGTCCAGCGGTTCGACATGACCCGCGAGTTCGAGCTGCCCAACGGGCGCAAGATCCGGCGGAACGGGGTGTACGTGTTCTGGTTCATCGCGGACGGGATGCGCACGCCGGACCATTCCGAGCGCCAGTGGCGGGGCATCCGCGAGGTGCTCGTCCGCGGCGTCAACCCGCGCTGGGCCTACATCTCCTTCTTCAGCTCCTGCGAACCCGGTGCCGAGGACGCCGCCTTCCAACGCATCGCCGGGGTCATCGGCGATGCCGTGCCCTCGATCGAGCGTGAATCGTCCGGGACGCCGTTGGCCGGCGTCGTTGACCGGCTGCGCTGACCGCCGCAGGCTGCTCCGGTGGAATCGATCACCACCACCTTCTCCCGCAGCGAGGTCCGCCGCGTCGGGAATCGGTTCGCCCCCGCGTTGATCGAGGCCCTCGAGACCCTCACCCGCCTGGCGGCGTTCACCCTCATCACCCTCGGCACCGCCTGGACCCGCTTCGGCCAGAACTCCCGCGTCATCCGCCCGCGCATCGTCGACGAGATCCACCGGTCCGGCGTCCGCCTCCTGCCGATCGTCGGCTTCCTCGGGGCCGCGCTGGGGGTGGTCTTCGTCGGCCAGACGATCGCCCTGATGCAGCAGGTCGGGGCATCGGGATTCACGGGGACGCTGATCGTGACGGTGTTCATCCGGGAACTGGCGCCGTTGACCGCCGGCCTGGTGGTGCTGGCCCGGGTCGGCACGGCCACGGTGATCGAATTGGGCACTGCGCGTGCCTTGGGCGAGGTGGAGGCGCTGGAGGCCTTGGGCATCGATCCCATCCACTACCTTGTGCTGCCACGGGTGGTCGGCTTCACGATCTCGGTCATCTGCCTGACCGTGTACCTGATGCTGCTGACCCTCGGCTGCGGCTACCTCTTCGCCTTCGCACGCGGACTGAAGGCGACCCCGGGCGAGTTCTTCGGCGAGGTCGCCGGCGCCCTCAGTTGGCTCGACTTCCCACTGTTGGCCATGAAGACGGGCGGCTTCGGCGCCATCATCGGACTCGTCATCTGCTACCACGGGCTGGCCCGGTCCCTGACGCTGGAAGAAGTCGGCCAGGCCACCACCCGCACTGTGGCCCAATGCGTCGTCGCCTGCCTCCTCCTGGATGCCGTGTTCATCCTCCTGTACCTCATCGCCTGACCAGGAATGAGCGACATCCCCTCCATCGAGATGCAGGACGTCCGGGTGGTTCATTCCCGCAATCCGGGCGTGACCCTGATCGATGAGGTCGGATGGGTGGTCCGGCCCGGTGAGTTCTGGGTCGTCGCCGGTCTCCAGGGTTCCGGCAAGTCGGTGCTGCTGGAGACCGCCGCGGGACTCACCCCGCAGGGCGGAGGCTCGGTCCGCATCTTCGGCGAGGAGGTCCAGGGCGGACAACGCGACCCGGAGGAGGTCTCGGAGGTCCGGCGTCGACTTGGCCTGGTTTTCGACGGCAATGGGAGGCTCTTTCCCTCCCTGAACGTGTTCGAGAACATCGCCCTCCCGTGGTGCTACCACCGCAACGCGTCCCTTGCCGATGCGGCCGAGGCGCTGGGTCCTCTGTTGGAGTACCTGCACCTCGACCGGCTGCTGGACCAGCGGCCTGGTCGCCTCGGAAGGGCCTGGGCGCGCCGTGTGGCCCTGGGCCGCGCCCTCGCCACGGGCCCCGAACTGCTCCTCCTCGACAATCCCCTCTCCGGGCTCGACATGGCCCACGTCCGCTGGTGGCGGACATTCCTTTCGGATGCCTCCCGCGGGCACGCCGCCCTCGGGGGACGTCCGTTGACCCTGGTCGCCGCCTCGGAGGAACTCAGGCCCCTGCTGGTTGCCGGTCGCCAATTCGCCTTGGCGCACGGCGGACGGTGGCGGCTGCTCGGATCGACGGAAGACGTCCTGTCGGCCCGCGAGGACGACGGCGTCCGCGAACTTCTCGGAGACAACGACTGACCCCATGGCCCTCCAGGATCTCACCCCACAGCTCCGCACCCGACTCCGCCGCGTCGAATGGGTGGTCGTGATGTTCCTTGCCGGAACCGCGCTGCTCGCCCTCTGCGGACTCGGCTGGTTCATCAAGTCCACCGGAGACAAGCGCGGCTGGTGGGTCGTCCAGGTCCCGTACTACACCTATCTCAACGACGGAGGCACGGTGAAGGTCGGCACCCCGGTGAAGCGGCTGGGGTTCACCATCGGCGAGGTCGTCTCCATCGAGAGCACCGACGACAACGACTGGAACCGCAGCCAGGGGTACAACGTGTTCGTGCGGTTCCTCGTCCGGGCGCCCTACCACGGCTACCTTTTCACCGACTGTTCCGTGAAGGTCGCCGGCCTGCCGATCGACATCGCCGGCGGCAGCTTCCTCGACGTGGTGCCCACGCGTGGGAACGGGCTTCCGACGACCTCGACCAACACGCCGACCGGGCGGCTCGGGGTGCTTTCGGACAAGTACGCGTACACGGCCGGGACGCCGGCGGCGACCAACCACATCCAGTACGCGACCTTCAAGAAGACGGACAAGGGCTACTTCCTCCGCACGGAGCCGGCCGGCGACCTGATCGGCGAGCTGACGTTCCTCATCCCCAAGATCCGTGAGGCGTTCAGCAAGCCC
>CAIYXO010000891.1 GCA_903930165.1 uncultured Verrucomicrobiota bacterium
CGGAGCCGGGCGATGGCCTTCTCCAGCCGTTCGACCTGGGGAGGCAGCAGGTGGTCGTGCCGGATCTGCTCGGCCTCTGCCAACATGGTCCGGGTGTCGTTCCGCGATTCCGCGATGCGGAACCTCGCGAAGTGGAAGACCGAGGCCTCCTCCGCGTTGAAGGTGCGGGTCGCGAGGGGACGCATCCGGGCTTCCGCGTCCTCGATGCGGCCGGCGTTGACGAGGGCGAGGACGTGGTTGAGGAGGAGGTCGATCGACGCGGTATTCTGGGTGAACAGCCGCAGCGTGAGGGTGACGGCCTCGTCGGCCTGGGTTTCGGTCGCAATCAGCACCGCGGCGCGGTTGTTGGCCATGCGGTCGTCCCCGGGAGCCAGCCGGTAGCCCGCCTCGGTCGCCTTGGCCAGCGCCGGCATGTCCCGGGCCTCGTAGGCCGCGATGCTCGTTTCGAACCAGAAGCCCGGGTTGGAAGCCATCTCCTCGGCCTGCTCGAGGAAGATCTCGAGTGCGATCCTGGGTCGGCCCTGCTTGCGCAACTCAATCGCGGTCTGCACGGCGAGTTCCGGCGTGGGAAACCGCGATCCTCGGATCTGGGCGAAATACTGGTCGGCGGTTTCCCCGCGACCGGATTGGAGATCGATGTAGCCCTCGAGGAACCAGCTGAAGGCGGAGAGCCCACCGTTCAGGCTCGGTTCGGTCCTCATCCGCACGGCAACCTCCTGCAGCTCCTTCCAGGAATTCAGCTTCTGGAGGAGCTGTGCGGTCCTGATCCAGAGAGTGGGCGCATAGGGGAACTCCCCGAGTTGCTGGAGGCCGAAGTCCGCGGCGTAACGCGACATCCCGAGGGCGTCGAAGATCGCGGCCATGCCGGCGGCCTCGTACGGGGATGTCGGGGCGGCGGTGAAGCGCCTGGCAAGCGCCGCGGCCTCGGCGGTCCTGCCCGCCGCGACCAGCAGGCTCCAGTGGCGTACGTGGTCCTGCGGTTGGTCCTCCTGTCGGGAGGAAAGCTGGTCAAGGGCCTCACGATAGGCCGCCAGGTCGGAGATCTCGGCGGAGACGGCGAGTTGGAGCCGTGTGGCGGCTGTTCCCGTTTCCAGCGAATTGCGGGCCTCGGCGAGTTCCCGTCGGGCGGCCTGCATGTCGGCGGGAGGACCCCAGGCCGCCTTCCATGCCGTCACCAGCAGCCTTGAACCCGTCGTCGCGGAAAGGTCGTCCGGGTGCGCGGCGACCAACGCTCCCAGCTTCCGCATCGAATCGGTGTTGAACAGCGCTTCCGCGTAGAGGCGGTTCATCTCCGGGTTCCGATCCTTCCCGATGCGCTCCAGCAACGGGACGGTGAGTTCGTAGACCCGGGCGGCGTTGTAGAACCGCGCGACCAGCAGTGCGTCGACGGCATTGGTGCCCGACCGGTTCAGCAGCTCATTGCCGGCGCTGAGGCCGACCGGGAGTTCGGCTCGGGGCACCGGATTGATTGAACCCAGCGTCCCCAAGACGGCGCGGTAGATCCCAAGATTGGCCGGATCGTTGGCGGCCGCGGACCTCCAGGTGGCGACCGCGTCCCGCACCAGGCCTTGGGCGGCCAAGGCGCGGGCGGCCCTGTCCAGCGATCGGGCTTGGACACGGTCCAGATAGCTGATCCGCAACGGCGGATCGACCTCCGGGACGGAGGCCACGTGGATCTTGGCGATGAAGAGCAGGCCCGATGCGACCAAGAGCGCAAGGAGTGACGCGGTGCGACGAAACCATTTGTCGTACAGCAGGGTGCGAAGTGTGCTGCTCTCCACCTCGCGCTTCGGCGCTGAGGGGGTCGGTGTTGTGCCTTTCGCTTCCATGTTCTTAGTTTCCGGTTCCGAGCCTTCTCGTCTCCCTGTCCAGCCATTCGGCCTGCGCCGACTTGAGGAACCGCTTCTCGATCCGGGGCAATTCGGCTGCTGCGGCGGGGATGTCACCCTCGATGACCGCGATCTCGAAACGGGCAAGGTGGATCAACGAGGCCTCGAGCGCTCCCAAGGACTCGGGCCGCAGATCGGTGAGTTCACTTCGTGCCTGGCCCGTCCGACGATTCAGGACCAGCGCGAGGATGTGGTTGATGCGGGCTGCAAGGTCGTCGGGATTCCGGGCCACCCGGCGGAGGGTCAGTTCCGCAGCCCGGGCCGGTTGCTCGCGGAGCATCAGGAGCGCCGCCGCAAGGTTGTTGATGATGAGCGGTTCCTCCGGGCTGATCTGGTAGGCCTTTTCGTTGGCGGTCAGCATGAGGCGGATGTCGTCGGTCTGATAGGCCGCCAGTCCGAGCCGGAACCAGTAGTCCGCCCGTCCTCCGAACGATTTCTCCATGCCCTCGAACAGGCTCTTCGCCACGTCCGGGTGTCCCAGCTGTTGCAGTTGGACCGCACACCGGTAGCCGATGAGGGGATCCGAGATATGGGATCGGAGCATCTCCTGGAACTCGAGGGAACCCACCTTGCGAAACTCCGCCTCAGGCATGCTGCCGCTCTGTCGGACGGCCATGATGGCACCGTAGCCTTCGAGGAACCAGCCGTAGCCCGGGACCTCCTGCCGCTGCCTCGGATCATTCCGGAGCTGGAGGCCGAGGATCCGCAGTTCGCCCCATCGACCTCCGTTGGCCAGCAGTTCGGCCATCGCCACCCAGACCTGCGTGTGGAAGGAGAAGATCTCCAGGTTCCGCTGCATGAGCTGGATCGACTCCTCCCTCAATCCGAGGACGTTGAGCAGGCTCGCGATCCGGATCAGCTCGACCGGCGTGCGCGGTGTGGAGTTGATCTTGCGGGCCAACGCCGCGGCCTCCGCGGAGCGGCCGGACTGGATCAGCAACGTCCAATGGCCGGCATGGTGCGAAAGGGAATCGGCATGCCGGTCCACGAGGAACTCGAGGGAGCGCCCGTAGGATTCGGCATCCTGGCGGCTCGCTGCCAGCTGGAGGTGGACCTGATGCGCCAGCAGCGCGGTGGAGGGATCCTCGAGGAACCCCTTGAGCCGGGCCTGCCCCGAGGAGATGCCGATCACCGGACCCCATCCGGCCGCCCACGCCGCATGGTAGACGACCAGCTCCGGATCGGCGGCGAAGACCTCCTTGGATTCGTTCCAAAGAGCCCCGAAAAGCTCCATCTGACCGCCTCGGAACGCGGCCTTGAGCAGGGAACGTCGGGCGGTCTGCGACAGCACCTGCCGGTGCGGCAGCAACATCGAGATGTTGAGGTCGTCCAGGGAGTACTTCTCGCAGATCTCCCCGAGCAGCGTCAGGTTGACCGAATTGGTCCCATCGAGCCGGAACAGCCAGAAAAGCTGTTGGATGCCGCGGCCAAGTTCCCGGCGCTCCGGGTCGGGGGCCGCCAGGACCGCCCGCACCAGACCCCGGTTCGCCTCGATGTCGGCGGCGTTGTTCGCGACGGCCCCGGCCCACGTCTGGATCGCCTCGGTCCATTGCCCGGCCGCCGCCGCCGCCCGGGCCGCCTGCGACAACGACCGGGTCTGGAGTCGGTCCAGCAGGCTGACCCGGACCTTCGGCTCGAACCCAAAGGGTGTAGCGGTCCAGATCTTCGGCAATCCCACCAGTGCGGTGACGCAGAGCAGGGCGGCCACGACCACCGCGACCATGAAGCGCCGTTCCACCATCATCTGCCGCAGCAGGGGGAACTCGATCCGGCTCGGATCCCGTCTCGAATCCTTCTCGTCCTCCTCCTTGGGGTCCTCTGGAAGTGGATCGGCCATGGCGGTTCAGGTTTCCAGGTGACGGCGGACGACGAGCACCCTGGCGGTGGAATCCGCAGCTGAAAGGATCGGCTCGCCGGCGGCGGCCGGGATCAGGACGAAGTCGCCGGGTGCGAGGTTCGCGGTGCCGGATCCCGCCACGGCTCCAAGGGAACCGGCGACC
>CAIYXO010000892.1 GCA_903930165.1 uncultured Verrucomicrobiota bacterium
CTCGGTGGCGGCTCCGGTCTCGGCAGCCGGGCTCTGGGCGCCAGCCTGGGAGGGACCCTTGCCCTTCTTCTCCGGCTTCGGGGCCGGGGTGGGGCGGGGTGCCGGCTTCTTCGCCGTCTCCAGCAGTCCGCTGGCGAACTCGATCACGTGACCCTGATGGATCAGCCAGTGCAGGTCGTTGAGCACCGTCTGCTGCTCGGCGGTGAGCGGAGCGGCGGCGGCGGCCGCGGCCACGGCGTCCGGCGCGACGCCCTCGGCGGCCACGGGGGCCTCCGGCGCGACGCTCGGACTGATCGACTCCAGCAACCGCTTCCGGTTGGTGCCGGCGGTGGTGTTGATGTGGGCGATGATCTTCCGGACCGTCTCGGAGACCGCGCTGGTCTCGACGTCGAGATGGTGGGGCCGCGCCACGGCGACGTGGACGATGGTCTTGTCGCGCTTGAAGAACTGGAGTCCCTGCGACGCGAACGAGTTGCTCAACGCCGTGGCGATGCGGATCGGGAAGCGCTTCTCCTTGTCCAGCGTGACCCGGAGCAGCGTCTGGATCGCGCCGGGCAGCTTGGCGTCGGGCTTCGGCGAGAAGGTGTCCACCGACTTGATCAGCCCGGCCTGGTGCACCTCGGCGAAGTGGGCCCGGACCTCCTCCTGGGAGTGCAGGGTCTTCGGCTCGGCGACGTTCAGCGTGGTGTAGGCGAAGCGGGAGCTCACCGACTCGATCCACTGCTTCACGACCGCCTCGTCCTTCACGATGCGGACGCGGCTCTTGTACATGTCGAACGGCATCCGGGAGAAGCGCTCGGCGTGGAGCTTGCGCAGCTTGTCCTGGTAGCCGTGGAAGTTCGGGGGACCGAGCAGTTCACCGCTGATGCCGCACTGGGCCACCAGGGTCCACACGCCCTTCGGAGGGTCGCACGGCTGCTTCTCGGTCTGGTAGAAGGTGTCGAAGTGGGCCTTCAACACGTGCTCCGCCGCCGCCGACTCGCTGAGCCAGAGGGTGTCGTCGAGGCTGCAGACGAACATGGGCGCCAACGCCACGTCCTGCTTCGTCGCCTCGTCCCGCTTCTTGACCACCTTCAAGGTGACCGAGTAGCGCTCGGGCTTCTGGACCACGAGGCTCGCGACCTCGAAGAGGGGATAGGCGCGCCCGCTCAGCTTGATCTGCCGGGCAAGGGAAACCACGCCGCCCTGCTCGGGGACGAGGAGAACGTCGATCGGGATCAACGGCTCCGGACGGAAGTCCGGACGACGACGACCACGGTCGCCTCCATCCCGCCGGGGTCCCTGGCTGGGATCCCAAGCGAGACCCGGTCCGCCACCGGGGCGGGGACCGCGATCTCCACCGCCACGGGGGCCGCCAGGACCGCCCGGGCCGCCGGGCCGCGGGCCGCGGTCGCCTCCGGGACGGGGCCCGCCGGGACGGGGCCCGCCAGGACCACCGAATCCGCCGGGACGTCCACCGCCCCGCGGTCCGCCGGGACCGCCGAAGTCACGCCGGGGAGGGCGATCCCCGCGGCCGAAGCGGCGGTCGCCCCGCCCTTCGCCTTCGTTGCCCTCGTAACGGGCATACTTGTTCGGGTCGGTGGGGGAAGTAGCCCAGGAGGGCTGGAACAGCTTGTCGAGGTCGAGATTGATCTCCAGTGGTTCGCTCATAATGATGCAAAGGCCGCCCAAGGCGGTTGCCGGCAAAGGGCGGGCAGCATGGGAACCGGGTTCGGCGAAAGCAAGCGCCCAGAGCGGTTGTCAGAAGGAAGTCACCGCGCGCAACACCCGTCCCAAGGTACAAACGAAGGAAATCGCATCGGACCCGACTTTGCCATCATGTCGATGCGGCCAAAGATTTCAGCCGGGTGCTTGACTCGTGGGGGTCCATCACTAGTCTGCCCGGCTCTGCCGGCTGAAAGGCCTCGCAGTTCCAGCCTACAATGAAACGTCAGTATCAACCTTCGA
>CAIYXO010000893.1 GCA_903930165.1 uncultured Verrucomicrobiota bacterium
AGCCGACCCGAATTCCTCGCCGCCGGGGACCTCGGGTCATTCCTCGGCAGCAACGACCGCATCCGCGTGGTGCGCCCCCATCTCGGCGGGGCCGGGATGGAACCGACGACGGTCGTCTTCGGAACGCCAACCGTCCGCGCGCTGCTGGACGGATCCGCCATCACCAATGCCCCGGACCTCGGCGATGTCCGGATCTACGTCCGCACCGACGGGCAGCCCGGACCGGTGACGTTGGATCCCGCGGGCCGGACACCGCCCTTCGAGTTCCGTCCCAACGGACCGGACGGGCCCCGACTCCAGTTCCCGGAGGGCGCCCGGATGGAATCCGTCGCCGGAACCTGGCAGGCAACCTCAGACCATGTCCGGCTCGCCTGGCCCACCGGTTTGCCGATCCAACCCGCTTCCACCCTCGAATACCGCGGCGAAGCCCAGGTCTGGGCGCTTGGGCCCATCGACCGGGCGCTGCTGAACCGCCTCGCAAATGCCGGGCCGGACGGCATCCCGGTGCTCGCCTACGGCCACGTGCCGATGGGCTGGAGCGACGGCGCCTTCACCGGGGACGGCCTGCCTTCGGGAACCTTCCGCCTCGATCCCCAGCGCCTTCCATTCCCTCCCGGGTTGCGTCCCGACCTTCGTCTCGACCTCGCTCCGGAGACGGACACCAGCACCGCGTTGCGCTTCGAGCTGTCCGGCGATTGGACCCTGCCCGACGGCTCGGCCACACCGCCCCGCCTGGCAATCCCCCACAACCGTCCCGCGTCGCTCGTCCTCGACGCCGACGGCACCGTGCGGGTCTTCGGCCGCGCGGACGTCGTGTTCGGCGCGACCACGCCCCGGTTCGGCGTCCGGCTCGGCCTTGGGCCCGACCGCATCGGATTCCAGCTGGAGGCCGCGGGACTCGTGCTGAGGATGCTCGCCCCGCTGGCGGCCAATCCCGCGTCCATTCCGGAGATTCCCGACCTCGGCTCCACCCCCGCGGCCGCCGCGGCCCGACTGAGGTTCCGATGCGCGGTCGACCACTACCGGGCGCTCAACCGGGCGATCCTCGAGAACGAACCGGCGGCCGAGATCGACAGCCGGTTGCGCCTCCGCCCGCCGGAGTCCGAGGAGTTCCCGGTCCTCGCCGCCTGGCGCTGCCGGCTGGAATACGACCCGACCGCACTCCTGGACGCCGGCCTCGCCGAACTGGCGGAACAGACCGGCCGATCCGCCGAGGCGGCGACCGGTGCCGAGCAGGCGCTGCTGGCACAGGTGGAACTCCTGCGGCTCACCGCCGTCGCGACCAACCGGACCGACGCCACGCCGGAGCTGAAGGCCGCCTTCGCCAAGGCCTTGGAATCCACCGCCGCCGCGGTCCGGAACCGCCTGCCTGCCGTGGACGTCCGTTCGCCGGACCGGATGCGCGCCATCGTGAAGACCCTGCTCGGCCTCGAGGTCATCGCCCAGTCCGGCTTCTCCCCTTCCACCGGACTCGGAACCGACGTCGTCTCCGCGATCCACGACCTGTTCGAGCGCCGGATCCGACGCGTGGCCCAGGACCTCGGCGTGACCCCCGGGGCCTTCTCGACGCCCTCGGCCGCCATCCTGGCCATGCCCCTCTCGCTCCGGCTTCTGGCGCTGCGGGAACTGCTCGAGATGGAGCGGGATCGCCAGCTGCTCGGGATCCAGTCGGGGTTCTCCGCTCCCTACCCCGAAATGGTGACCCAACTGGCCCTCGGTTGGCGCACCTCGGTCCTCGCCCGGCTCGACGAGCCGCTCGATCCCATCACCTATCCCGAGATCGTCCGCGCCGTGATGGAAGTCCGTCAGTTCGGGCAGCAGGGATTCCTCCCGGACCGTCCCGAGCTCGCCGGACTCTTCGACTCCGTCCTCCAGCAGCGTCTCGACCAGCGGCTGGACGAACTGCTCAGCCGTCCCGCGCCGGAATGGACGCCCTCCCGGATGCGCAGGGTGCTCTCCGCCCTGCGTCAGTTCGAAGGAGACGCCGCCCGTCTCGGAAACGTGTACGCCGCCATCCGAACCGCTTTTCCGAACCGCTTCGAAACCCGGGCCCAAACCGACGAGGCGACCTTGGCCGAACTCCTGGACGTGGCGCTGCGGCTGGACGAACTCGGGCTCCAGACCGGAAGCGGACCGACCGCGCCGGTCCGGGAGACCTGGCTGCCCCACCTGTTGGCCGACCTCCACGACCGGACCACGGTTTCCGGATCCACCGAGCCGCTGGTCTCGGCCGCCTTCTCCCTCGTCGACTCCGCGGGACGCACCCGCGACGAGGCGTGGAGGGTCCGCCTGCAGCAGGAGGCCGCGCTCATCGCCCGCCGACTCCGGGACAACACCCTTGAACACTGGCGCCAAACCGGCCAACGACGTCGCGACGGCACGCTCCCCGGACTCGTCGACATCGCCCTCGGCGGTGGGCTCGAGGTGGAGTCCGTCGCCGGCGGACTGCTCTACGAACCCGGCCTGAAGCGGCTTTCCGGATCCCTGTCCGGCAATCTCCGATTCCCCTCGATCCAGGCCGGCTTCCGGCTGCATGGCGCCACTCTCGACAGCGGCGGCCGCATCGACCTCGCCTTCGCCGGTACCGCCCCCATTCCCGGACG
>CAIYXO010000894.1 GCA_903930165.1 uncultured Verrucomicrobiota bacterium
ACGAAGGTTCTTCATCAGCAGGGTCCGGTTTCCCGACCTTCCGTTTCCACGGGTTCGCGGCCGGTTCCGGCAGTCCCAGGACCCGGTAGGACGTCCGGAAGTGCATCTTCGCCACCTTTCCCAGCGCCTCCTCCCCATGTCGGGCGACCAGGGCCTTCGCCGCGGTCTCGACGGCGGCCGACGCCCCCTTCGGCAGCGGCATCCCGTACTCCCGCTCCAACCGCTCCAGTCGGAGGACATATTCGTCGCGCGCCAGGATCGACGCCGCGGCGACCGCCATGTCTTCCTCGGCCTTGTGTCGCTGCACCAACGGCAGCGACTTCCCCTTCTCCATCAACGCCCGTTCCACCGTCGACTTGCTGGAGGAGAACTGGTCGCTGATCGCACGGACCGGCGGCGGCACCATCGAGGCGCCCCGTTCCAGCAGGTTCTCGATCACCCGCGCGTGCCCCCAGGCCAGCACCGTGTTCACCGAACCGTACCGCCGATGCATCCGGTTGTAGGCCTCGTTGCCGATGGCGACGACGTCATGCACGCAACCCGGGGTCGTCCGGATGATCCTCGCCAGCTTCCCCACCTGCGCGTCGCTGCCCACGCTCTTGGAATCGCGGATCCCGGCCTCCTTCCAGGCGGACAGCACCTCGGCGTTCACATAGACGGCCGCGATGCACATCGGCCCGAAGAAGTCGCCCTTGCCCGACTCGTCCACGCCGATGCGCGGGTCGTTCAGCGTCGGGTCGATCACCGCCTCGTATCCGACCGTGGCGCCTCCCAGGACCTCCGGCTCCAGGACGAACTCGACGAATTCCCGCGTCCCCTTCCCCTGCACCACCAGCTTCCCGCTCTCGTAGTAGGTCAGGTTGTGGTCGGGCTTCACCCCGCTGAACCGCGCATGCGCCACGTCGCGCAAACGGTAGGTGCCCGACCGGACCAGACGTTCCAGTCGGTCCGCCTGCTCCGCGGTCAGCTTCGCCGTGTAGGTCGTCACCGCCGAAACGTTGCACCTCCACCTCCCGTGCACGTCGAGCCCGAACTCGTCAGGCCGGGCGCCCGATGCTACGGATCCGCCATGCAGTCCGAACCTCCGCGGGGCCATCCCACAGCGGCGCCTCCCCATCGACGTCCGATGGTGGAATCTCTCCTCGCCTGGTTCGACCGCAACGCCCGCGACCTCCCCTGGCGTCGCACCCGGGATCCCTACGCGATCTGGATCTCCGAGGTGATGCTCCAGCAGACCCAGGTGCGCACCGTGGTGGGCTATTGGGAACGCTGGATGCGGGAGTTGCCGGACGTCGCCTCCCTCGCCGACGCCGCCGAGGACCGGGTGCTGAAGCTTTGGGAAGGCCTTGGCTACTATTCGAGGGCCCGCAACCTCCAACGGGCTGCCCGCCGCATCGTCGGGATCCACGGCGGCCGATTCCCCGATTCCCACGCCGACCTGCTCGAATTGCCCGGCGTTGGCCGCTACACCGCCGGTGCCATCGCCTCGATCGCGTTCGACCAGCCCGAACCCATCCTCGACGGCAACGTCATCCGGGTTCTCAGCCGCATCGGCGCCATCCCCGGGGATCCCAAGTCCCGCGGGGTCTCGGATCTCCTCTGGACCGAGGCCGCGGCGCTGGTCCGGACCGCGGCCCACTGCGAGGGCGCCGGTCCCCAACGCTGCGGCCGATTCAACCAGGCGCTCATGGAACTCGGCGCCACCCTCTGCACCCCGGCCTCCCCGGACTGCGACCGCTGCCCGTGCCGCCCCCACTGCAAAGCCCGGGATCTTGGGGAGGTTCTGCGCTATCCGGAGACCGCGGCACGCCCGCCGGTGACCCGCAGGCATGTGGCCACCGCGATTCTCGGACACGGGGGAAGGCTGCTTGTCCGACGACGCGAGGGAGGCGACGTGAACGCCGGATTCTGGGAGTTTCCGAACCTGGAAATCGGCGAGGACGACGCGCCGGAGCCGATCCTTGCCCGCTGGCTGGGCCTCGAGGGCGCGGACTGGCGACGCCTGCCCGACCTCAGGCACTCCATCACCCGGTACCGCTTCACCCAACGGATCGCCGCCGCGGAGGCCTGTCCCCGGACGGACCGGATTGTCGGGGAATGGCGCTGGGGGACGCTGGAGGAACTGGAATCGTTAGCCCTTACAGGCGCCCATCGCCGCCTGTTCCGACGCCTCCGCGACGACG
>CAIYXO010000895.1 GCA_903930165.1 uncultured Verrucomicrobiota bacterium
CAGGGCCGTGCTCTCCACCGTCGGCAGGAGCGGCTTCACCTCGACCGCCTGCCACCAGAAGCGGGCTTTCGCGACGGCGGCATCCATGGTCAATGGATGTTGGAACCGACGGGGATCGGTAACCACATGGATGAATTCGGCCACGACCTGCGGAGACAGTCCCAAAGGAATTCCCGGATCGAGGATCTCCCGCTGGAGTAGAGTGTGCGCCGCCGCGTGCCCGGGCGTCTCCTTCAGTTCCAGTTGGACCAGGAAGGTCGTATCGGCACCGATCATCCTTCAGGGGCGCGCATCTCACCCAGGAGATCGTCAGAAACGTCGGGATAGGGTCGCAGAAGTGAACCGACCGACTCCGGACGCAGCTGTCGCAGAGAAGCGGCGGATTCCCGGGGACCCACCGCGGAGAGTCGCGCCATCGGACCGTGTGCCCCCGTGATGATCCATTCTCCCTCCGTGGAGAGCCGGGCCAGCAACTCCGGCAACCGTTCCTGCGCTTCGGTGACGGTGATCGTGCTCACGGTTTCCAACGTGAGGATTTTCAACCGGCCGCGCAAGTGGCGAGCGGCGGGCGCCGAGCCATCAACGGATTCCTTGGAGATTCCTTGGGGACATGTCCGCGGGCTACCCGATGATGGGCGTCGAAGGGGCGGGCGTCGGGCGTCAGGCGTTTGGGGAGCGGCGAGCAGGTAGGGGCACAGTCTTCATCTTCATCTTGATCCTGATCTTCATCTCAATCCCCCTCCCCCTCCTCCCGATCAAGCCCGCGACCGGAACGTGATTCAGGCGTCAGGCGTCAAGTTTCGGAGCAGAGAAACCGGGGTCTCAAGTTGGAGATTCCTTGGGGACATGTCCGCGGGCTACCGGATCTATCTTTTTGAAAACCAGTAGTTTCAGAGGATCCAGTGAAGACTCAGACGCATCGACCTGCTTCGGCCGTGGGCTTGGCCTGGATCCACTTCAAGGGGGTGTCTCGTTCCAAAGCGCGAGAGGACTCGCGCACTCCACGACGCTGGCGCGCGAGGTTCGGCGCTGCACCTCCGCGAACTCCGCGGCTCCGCGTGGGTCCACGGTCGTTCTGAATTGGGCCGTGTCTCTTGTTTCCGGCGGTCGGCGGCCTTGGTTTGAGCCTCGTCACCTCGTCTCCTACGGGTGGGAATCAGGACCGGGCCGTCGCCTGACGCCTCATCGTCCATCCGCACCCTGGCGGGCGCGGCTACGACGCCCGACGCCCCCGGCCGTCAGCCCGCTCAAACCACCGCGACCGGGTTCTCGAGGGTGCCGATGCCGTCGATCGTGATGCGCACGACGTCTCCGGCCGCGAGGGTGAACTCGTTCGGCGGCACGATGCCGGTCCCGGTCAACAGCACGACACCCTGACGGAACTCCTGGCTCCGGTGGAGCCATCCGCCCAACTCGCCGAAGGAGCGCTTGATGTTCGAGACGGACGTCGTCCCGGAGAACACTTCGGCCCCGCCCCGGAGGATCTCCAGGCGGATGCCCCACGTCCGCGCCTCGGTCTCGTCGGCGGCCACCCGGATGTACGGTCCCAGGGCGCAGGAAGCGCGGTAGGTCTTGGCCTGCGGCAGGTAGAGCAGGTTCTCGCCCTCGATGTCGCGGGAACTCATGTCGTTGCCCACGGTGAATCCGACCAGCTCCGCGCGGCTGTTGAACACCAACGCCAGTTCGGGCTCCGGCACGTTCCAACGGGCGTCCGAACGGATCCCGACTGGGCCGCCGGATCCGACCGCCTTCTGACCGAGCGACTTGAAGAAGATCTCGGGACGTGCGGCGTCATAGACGCGGTCGTAGGCGCTGGCGCTGAACTCCGATTCCTCCATGCGGGCGGCCTTGCTGCGCAGGTAGGTGACGCCGGCGGCCCAGACCTCCTGCTGCTCGGTCGGCGCCACGAAACAGGCCTCGCCGACCGGCACCCGCCTCACCGGTCCCGACGCCAGGCGCTTCAGCGTCCCGACCAGGTCCGGCGACTCGAGCAGTTCGGTCAGGCTTCCCACCCCGGCTCCCGAAAGGTCCAGCAGGGTGACGTCGTCGAGCGTGAGCCCGATGCGTGGAAACGGATGCGCGGCGGAATGGAAACGGCAGAGCTTCATGCGCCGAGGCTACCGGAGGGGCGTCGGGCCGACGACATTTTCGTGGAAGCCGCGGCGGACCCCGTGAAGCGGCGGACCTGGGCCTACTTGATGCCCATGAGACGGTCGCGCCAGACCTTGTAGAGTTCGACCGTGGCCACGACA
>CAIYXO010000896.1 GCA_903930165.1 uncultured Verrucomicrobiota bacterium
CTCGGCCGCCAACGCGCGAACTCCGCCGGCGACCATGCCTGCTAAATGCGTTCCGTCCCCGTAGCAGGTGTTCAGGGCGGAACGTCGAGCCGATTAGGCTGCGAGGGCCAACTCTTCGTTAGCTTCTATGTTTTGGTCCGATGTTTTACGAGGCCAACGTACCATCCTCGGCATGCCGTCCCGCGCAGGCTGACCCAGTCGAAACCGGTGCGCCCCCATCGGGAACCGACCCCGTCACATTGGCAGCCCCCTGCCCCCCACGCAAGAACCCCCGCCATGGTTCTTCCATTCCACCGAGGTCAATCCCAGCCCACGACGATCCTCGGATGGGCTGAAACTCCGGACGTCGTCTCCCATATCTGCAACGTCGTTGGAGACGAGGCCACGAAGCTCTCTCTTCCAACTCCGCCCTCTTCCAATCGCTTCCACTTTCCAGGCCTCCGGCATCCACCCGTCACGTCCATGGCCGTCAGCGATCGCGGTTCGCCCGCGCGCTCGGCTGCAATACCGCTTCGGGAAACAGCGGATGGGCGGATTCCCGCTCCAGCAGCAGGCGGTGATCCGGAGCCGCTTCCCCAAGCGCCCCGTCCAGCAGCCGGTGGAACGCCGCAAGGTGTCCGTCGAACCGGCTCATCGCGTATTCCTTCGCGGTCCCCATCCGGATCAGGAAGGGCCAGTCGCTCGACTGCGCGAGCAGCAGTTCCCGGGTGGCTTGCGCCATTGCACGACGATGGAAGCCGGGGTCCACCCCGGCAGGCACGCCGACGGCTTCGGCCTGCACCCATCGGCGGGCCGCCTGCCGCAGCTGCGGTTGCAGGATGGCATTCGAGCCGTCCAGCCAGACTCCCAGGTGTCCGCCTTCTCCCCACGTGGACTCCGCAGGCATCGCCACCGGAGCGTCAGGCCACGCGTCCCGGCCGCCGGACAGCGTGATGGTCCGGATCCCCTCGCCCGCAGCCCCACGCATCACGGCATCCAGGAAGTCGGGCCCCTCGAACCACCAGTGCCCGAACAGTTCGGCGTCGTACGGAGCGGTCAGCAACGGCGGACGTCCCTGGAGGTTTCCGAGCCGTTCCACTCGGCTCCGGCAGGTCTCCAGGAAATGCCGGGCATGTCCCCGGACCGCTTCCATCGCATCGTCGCGCACATAGATCTCCTTCTCCGACGTCGGACCGGTGACCCGATGGAACTTGAGGCCGCTGAACGTCCGGACTCCCGTGTCGGGCAGGAACGGGCGGACGTAATCCCATTCGGCGTCATGGGCGAGGTCGCGGTGGAACTCCCGGTATCGGGGATCCCCGGGATATCCGCCGTGCCGGCTCCACACCTGCCGGGCGGTGGCGGGATCGCGTCCGAAGACGCTGATGCCCGAAGGTGTGCGCACCGGCGTGAACACCGCCGCCGGAGGACGCGGAGCGGCGCCGGTCACGGCATGGGTCTCGAGCACGAGATGGCGGACTCCGGAACGGTGCAGGACCTCGTCGAACCAAGGGCTCCAGGCGCATTCCGGGAGCCAGATCCCCTCCGGATCGGATCCGAAGCGGCGTCGATGTTCTTCGCGTCCGACTTCCAGTTGTCGGGACAGGCTTTCCGGATCACCCCGGAAGAGCGGCAGCACGGCGTGGGTTGCGGTTCCCCCGAGAAGCTCCAGACGACCGGTGCCCGCGAGTCTCCGCCAAGCCGCGCAGAGGTCGCCGCCGACCGCCTCCCAAAGGCGAAGCGACTGCGAATAGAACTCCAGGTGGAACTCCGCGACACCGCGTCGCGCCGGATCCAGCACGTGGCGATCACACTCCGAGGCGGCAAGGATCCGGCGCTCCTCGAGGTAGCGTCGCGTCCGGGATCGCAACAACCCGTCGTCCAGCATCGCCCCCAGCGTCGGCGTCACCCCCAGCGCCAGGCGCCAGTCGACGCCGTCCGCCTCCCAGCCGAGCATCGTTGAAAGCAGCGGCAGGTAGGACTCGGCCACGGCCTCGTGCAACCAGACTTCCTCGAGGAAGCGCTCGTGCTCGGGATGGCGCACGTAGGGAAGGTGCGCATGCAGCACGATGGCCAGTTGGCCACGGATCGGCGGGGTCATCTCAACGGGCGTCTCCGACTCCGGAAGACGCGTGGCGCAGGGTCAAGTCAGGGAAGCGACTCGACGCGGGGCGGCTTCAAGGCGGGATCGATCGGATGCACGCCGACCGCGCCGGAGAGCCGCGTCTGCCGAACGAACCGGACCTCGGCGGCCCGGGCGTCGACGCCGGAGCCGGAGACAGCGACGACCGGCAGGGTGAAGTCGCCGTCGGGAAGGGAGAAACGGAAGGTGAACGATCCGTCGGGACGCAACCGGACGGGGCGTCCGGCGATGCTGACCTGGGCGTCCGGCTCGGTGCTCCCGTGGAGGACGACCTCGGCGTTGACCCGCATCCAGAATCCTTCGGGAGTCGAAGGCGGCGGCGTGGGGACCTCGTCGCTGGACCCGGCATTGACGTCGAACGGGACCGGCGCCTCGGGCGGGACCGTACTGGCACCACAGGCCGGGACCCCGACGCGGACCCTCCGGGTCGTCGAATCGGGGATGTCGGGGCCGAGTTCGGAACTGCCAGCCTCCGGCGCGGCGGCACGGAATCCTTGAAGCACCTCCTCGAGCACCTCCTCGGAGACGTTCCAACCACGAGCGGCGTTGGCGCCTTGCACCGGCACTGCGGAACCGCCGGGAGTGACGGCGCCGGGATCCGGAACGAGGACCGCGTGCGTCGGAGGAGGAAAGGCACCACCCGGGGGCGATGGGCGGAATCCGGTGGACGGCAATCCGGGTGTGTTCTCGGGCGAGGAGAATGCGAGGGAAGTCCAACCGCCACCGCCATGGTCGAGTCCCAACTCCAGGACGTGACGGACTCCGGGCAAGGCGACCTCGATGAAGACGAAACCCTCGTTGGCGGGCAATGGGCCGGAAGCGACCACCGGGCCGTCCCAGGCGAGCCGCCGCAATCGCCACGACCAGTTGCCGGAACCCGCGTGGGCGCGAAAGGAATCCAGGACCGAACCCGGGAACGTCCAACAGGCGAGGAACGTCCTCGGATCCCGTGGCGTGAGCCAGACCGATCCGTCCGGGCGTCGGGCCAGGGACGGGAACGGCGTCGGATTCCGGTCCCGGTTGATGATCGGGTCACCTCCCACACCGGCCATGGAGGAAGCCGTGGAGGAAGCCGGCGTGGACCCATTCCGCCCCCCCGGCATCTCCACACCGTCAGACCGCCCTTCCCCGTGGACCGGCGCGGACGTCGTCGACGGCACGTCGGCGGGAACCGGAACGGCGGCGGACGTGGCAGCCGGCGGCACCTCGGCCGATGGGGACAAGGCACGCGGCGCGGGAAGGTCGCCCTCGAGCAGGATCGCCGGCAACGGCGGCAGAACGCTCCTCGAGCGGTTCGGCTTGGTTCCGATCAAATCGGGCAACGCGGGAAGCGTCGAAGCGGATCGGACCGCGGCCTTGGAAGAGACTCCGGCCGGGGTGGAGGCCGTTTGCGGAACGGCCGGAACGGAAGCCAAGGGCGCGGCCGCGGGAGCGACCGCTTCCGGGGATGAGGCGGGAGCGGTCTTGGGGACGAGGGCGGCCCGACGCGAAGCGCGAGGCCGTGTTGCCGCCACGTTTGCGGCCGGGCTTCCATCGGATGCCGAGGTGACCAGAAGGACGTCCGGGACGGCGGCGGCGGGCTGCCGGAGAATGCGGCGGAAGACGAGGGGTGGATGGGTCGCAGGTCCGGGCTTGGCCCGGCGCAACCGGGCGCCGGAGCGGCTGTTTCGGCGTGCCTCGAGATGTCTCAAACGGGCACCCGTGGCGGGCTGGGGAGAAGGCTCCGGACCGAAGCGGGGGCGCAGGTTCGAGACCCGTGCGACCGTTGTCACTGCGGCGGCGGCGGGTGCGGACTTCGAACGCGGACGGGGATCTTCGGAGGCGGGCTTCATGGCTGAAAGCGACACGGGCCACGGCGCGGGTTGGACGCCGTGGCCCGAGGCTGCGAGCCGCAGGAATCCGAGGCAACCGGATTCCGCGGAACGATGACCGACGGTTCAGCCCCCGGCGAAGGCCGGGATGATGGTCACCTCGTCGCCGCCGCGCACCGGGGTGCGTTCCTCGGCGAGGAAACGGACATCCTGCTCGTTGACGAACACAAGGACGGAACCACGGACCCGGCCATCGGCGTCGCAGAGCCGGTCGCGGACGCCGTTGAAGCGCTGATGCAACTGGTCGATGACCTCCGACAGCGGGCCCGGGCGGACCTGGACCGATTCGTCGCCACCGGTGAGGCGGCGGAGCGTGGGCGGGATCGAGACGCGTGCGTACATGGCGTGGCGGAGCGTGGAGCCGGTTTGTCAGCCGCGGACCAACTCCGGCCTGTCGGTGGCCAGCAGCGCCTCGAACTCGCGCAGGCTCGGCTTGATCAGGCGGGACTCGCCGCAATGTCCGAGCATCGCCTCGATGGTCTTGAGTCCGTTGCCGGTGATGCAGAGGACGGCGCTGGAGTCGGCGGCGATCTTGCCCTGGGCGATGAGCTTCTTGGCGACGCCGACGGTCACCC
>CAIYXO010000897.1 GCA_903930165.1 uncultured Verrucomicrobiota bacterium
CCATCCGGCCAGCGGCACCGCCACGACGAGAAGCAGCACCGTGACCACCGCCGCGAGGCGCAGCGTGAGCGCCAGCGACTCCCACGCCTCCGACGTCAGCCCAAGTAGGGTGGGAGCTTCCATGGGTCTCGCAACGTCCGGGGACTCAGGCGTCCGCGTTGCAGGTGCCGGATTCCGAAATGGGCCGGTCGAAGGTGCCTTCGTTCCCCTCGTCGATCCTCGGTTCCATGCAGGGAAAATCCTTCTCGACCAGGACCCGCACTCCCCACGGCGTGCGGAACTCGATACCGGTCTCCGGGCCCGCGGCCCAGCGACCGACGTCCGCCGACGGCAGGCGCACACACAGCCCCGATGGAAGCGGTTCGAGCACCGGACCCGGAACGTCCGCGCTCACCAGCCGGTATTCCAGGCGGTGCGCGTCATCGGCACCCGTCCGGACGGAATGCACGACCTCGCCGGAGGAGACCAGCCGTTCGAGGTCCGGGCGTCGGACGCGAAACCGGACGGAATCCTTGAAGAGGCGGAGCTTCACGCGCCGACCATCCGTGTTCCGTCCGTGCCGGGCCAACCGAATCTGCCGGACCGGTCAGGCCTGCCAGGGCAGACGATGTCGCGTCCACGCGATCGGCGCGGACGAATCCGGTTCGAAGTCCCCGGTCAGCCAACCGCCGTCCTTCAGCCGCTCGGCCCCGGTCGGCGATGGACAGAACACGATCCGGAACCGGTTCCACGTGGAAGCCTGTCGCAAGGCGGTGGTGTAGCGCCGCATCGTCGAACCAAGGTTCCGGACCTCCGGGAAGCCGGCCAATCTCCGGGCGACTCCGAACAGGAACGGGCTGTGGAGATGGCCGATCACCGTGGCGTCGAACCGAGGCAACGCCGCGGCGACCTCCGGCAGTTCCGCGAGGAACGGAAGCGCCGTCGGATCATGGCAGAAGAGCACGATGCGCCGGTCCTCCGGGATGCCGGCGAAAAGACCCCGAACCTGCGCGACCAATCGCTCGCGGAGCCCATGCCACTGGGCGCGTTCCCCGGGGAGCAGCTCGGGTTCGAAGGCAGGCAACGCCATCGGCGTGGAGGGCACGGCGACGAACGCGAAGCGGCCGAAGTCCCTTCTCCACACGGGCTCGATCCCGAGACGTTCGCCGACCCGCCTCCAACTCTCGAAACGGGGTCCGCCGGCTCCGCCCAGGAAGCTGTGCTTGCCCAGCTCATGGTCGCCGATCCCGACCAGAAGCCGTTCGCGGTAGGCCTCGCGCAGCCGCTGGAGGCAAAGCCCGGCGCTCTCGCAGGCCGGATCGTCGGCGAGGCCGATGAACGCCGAGTTGACCGTGTAGTCGCCGTTCGCCACCACGACGTCCGGTTCCGGATTACGTTCGATGATGCGGTCCAGCCGGTGGTTGTGCGCCAATGGATCGGCCAGCCAGAACCCCTTCCTCCAGACGGCGGCGAGCAGCCGTTGGAACGGATCACGGATGACCGCCTGTTCGAAGCCGCGACGTTGCTGCTCCGCGGGTCCGGCCCAGTGCAGGTCGCTGACGACGAGGACCTGCATGGCCGTGTCCGGTTCTCAGGCGACCATCCAGGCGACGATCGCCTTCTGCGTGTGCAGGCGGTTCTCCGCCTCGGTGAAGATGGTGTCGGCGTGGTTCTCGAGCGTCGTGGCGTCGATCTCCTTGCCGCGGTAGGCCGGCAGGCAGTGCATCACCAGCGCCCCCGGATTCGCACGGGCCACCAGGGCATCGTCGATCCGGTATCCGGCGAGTTCCTTCAGCCTCTGCGCCGACTCGGCTTCCTTGCCCATCGAGATCCAGACGTCGGTGTAGAGCAGGTCGGAGCCCATGGCCGCCGCCTGGAGG
>CAIYXO010000898.1 GCA_903930165.1 uncultured Verrucomicrobiota bacterium
GACCGCTACTTCCGTCTTCGGTCACCTTGATCCGGTTGTCACGTTGGCGACCGGCACGGGTAGGAGTCGACGTGAGGAGACTCCGGCTGTCCGTCCTCCCTTTCCGGGCGGATGGAAAAGGGAAGGGGCAAGAGTCTCGTGACCTCGTCTCCTACGGCCCGGTGCCCAGTCGCCGCCTCCGGGGTTTCCCGTCGGCCCGGTTCCGAATAGCCTTCGCCCGTGTCCGAGACCACGAGCCCGGCGGATTCCGCCCCCTTGTCCCGCCTCCGCGGCGAGGTGGCGTTCGTCACCACACGATGGAGTGTCGTGCTCCGGGCCGGCGATGCGTCGGGCGACGGTGCGTCCGACGCATTGGGCGTCCTCTATGAGACCTACTTGTATCCGCTCTACGCCTACCTCCGTCGCCGCGGACAGTCGCCCGAGGCCGCCGGGGACCTGGTCCAAGACGTCTTCCACGACCTCATCGGACACAACCAGCTCCATTCCGTGGCGCCGGGCCTTGGCCGGTTCCGGTCGTATCTGCTGACCGCGGTCGACCACCGGTTGGCCGGCAACTGGCAGCGCGAACGCCGTCAGAAGCGCGGCGGCGGGATCCCGCTGGTGGCCTTGGATGGGCTGGCCGCGGAGGAACGTTACCGGGTGGAACCTTCCGACGGCCTCACCCCGGAGAGCCTCTTCGACCGCCGCTGGGCGTTGGCGCTTCTCGACCGCGTCTTCGCCGGGCTCCAGGCGGAATGGGAGTCGGCGGGCAAGGGGGCCATGTTCGCGGGACTGCGCTCGTTCGTCTCCGGCGAGGACGAACGGGGCTACGCGGAAGCCGGGGCCGCCGTCGGTCTGAGCGAAGGGGCCGCCCGCGTCACGGTGCACCGCCTGCGCCAGCAATACCGCGAGCGGTTGCGCCAGGAGATCCTGCAGACCGTCGACGACCCGGCCCGCGTCGACGAGGAGATCCGGCACCTGATGTCCGCGTTGCGCGGCTGAACCCTCCGGACCCCGCATGGAAAAGCCCGCGACCACCGCCTGCCGCCGCTGCGGATCGACCTCCGCCGAGGGACGCCCCTTCTGTCCGGCATGCGCGTTGGAGGCGGCGTTGGAGGGCTTCACGCCCGACGCGGGTCCCGATCCGGAATCCGTTTTGGCCACGGCTTCGACGTTCCCCGCCGGCCGCTTCGGAGAATACGACCTGCTGGGCGAGGTCGCCGAGGGCGGCATGGGCGTCGTGCACCGCGCGCGCCAACGGAGCCTGGGCCGGATCGTCGCGCTGAAGATGGTCCGCGCGGGGCAGTTGGCCTCGGCCGAGGAGATCCGGCGTTTCCGCGAGGAGGCCTCGATCGTGGCGCGGCTGCGGCATCCGGGAATCGTCGCGGTGCACGAGGTGGGGGAACTCGACGGACAACATTTCTTCGCCATGGAGTGGGTCGAAGGCCGCACGCTCGACCGCGTGCTCGCGGCCGGACCCCTGCCGCCCAGGGACGCGGCCCAGCTGCTGGCCGAGGTCGCGGAGGTCGTCGGCTACGCCCATGGACAGGGAGTGCTCCACCGCGACCTCAAGCCGTCGAACATCATGGTCGACGCCGCGGGCCGGCCCCGGGTGATGGATTTCGGGCTGGCGCGCTCGGCGTCCTCGGCCGGGGATCCGACACTCACGGGAACGGTCATGGGCTCGCCCGCCTACATGTCGCCGGAGCAGGCCCACGGACGCCAGCGGGAGGTCGATGTCCGCAGCGACGTGTATTCGCTCGGGGCCATCCTGTACGAGGCGTTGACCGGGCGTCCGCCGTTCCGTGCGGCCAGCGTGGTGGAAACGCTCCGATTGGTGACCGGCGCCGAACCGGTTTCCCCGCGCGCGCTGAATCCGCGTCTGCCCAAGGACCTGGAGACGGTCTGCCTGCGTTGCCTCGCGAAGACCCCCGGTCAGCGGTACGCCTCGGCCGCGGACCTGGCCGCGGAACTGGGACGCTTCCTCCGGGGCGAACCGGTCGTGGCACGTCCGGTCTCGGCCGCGGAACGGGGTTTCCGCTGGGCCCGGCGTCATCCCGCGCTGGCCGGCTCGATCGCCTTGGCCACGGTGTCGCTGGCGACGATCACCGTGGTGTCCGTGGTCGCCGCGGTGCGCTTGGAGAAGGCGCGGTCGCGGACCGCGGATGCCGAGGGCGTCGCGAAGGACCGTTTGCGCTCGGCGCTCCTGGCGCAGGCCCGGGCCAGCCGCTTCACCGGTCGCGCGGGCCAGCGGTTCGACGCCCTCGGGGCCGCCGAGGCCGCCTCGAGGATCCGGCCCGGTCGCGATGCCCGCGACGAGGCGGTCGCGGCCTTGGCCCTCGCGGACGTCGTGCCCGAGGCCCGTTGGACCACGTCGCCCCCGGCCACACGCATCCTCGTCGACCCCGACCACGAGCGCTACCTCGTGGACGAAGCCGCCGGCGGGCTGGTGATGAGATCGACCCGCACCAACGGGCCGCTCGCTCGGCTCGAAACCGGCGGCCGTGCGGTCCGCGGCTTTCCGGTGGTGTCCCCTTCCGGACGTTACGTGGTCTGCCGGCTCGACGACGAAACCCTCCGGGCCTGGTCGCTTCCGGACGGGCGTGCGTTGTGGAGCCTTCCACGGAGGCCGTATCCCGACCGGACCCGTTCCACGCGGTTCGGCGAGGACCTCGTGTTCGATCCCGCGGAACGTTGGGTCTCCGCCGGGACCGCCGAGGGCGGGATCTCGTTCCTCGACCCGGCGACCGGTGCCGAACGTTCCCGCTGGCGGAGTTCCCTGGTGGCCCAGCGTGCCGCGGTTTCTCCCGCGGGCGATCGGCTTGCGGTGGGCGATTTCCTGACCGCTTCCGACGAGGTCGTGGTGCTGGTGGATCCGAAGATCGGCGAAGAAGCCGGACGACTCGAAGGCGTTTCGGGAGTGCGCGGGCTGGCTTGGGCTCCTGACGGACGGCGGCTGGCGGTCGCCCGGGGAGGCCGGGTCGAGATCCTGGATCTTCCCGGAGGCCGGCAGTTCCGCCGCCTCGAGACCGCGGACGGTCCGGCGATGGACCTGCAGTTCGATCCGACGGGCCAATGGCTGTTGACCCATTCGAGCCGGTCCGTCTTCCGCTGGTGGTCGGTGCGGGAAGGGCGCGTCGCCCTCGAGCTGGTCTCGCCGGTCAACCTCGCCAACAAGGTGGGCATCTCCGCGGATTTCCGGCGCGTGGTCGGCGTGGGACAGACGATGGAAGCCGCCACCTACCGCTTCGAGCCGTCCCCTGTCCATCGGGCGGTGCCGCCGCCCGATGGCGCGGCCTCCTTCCAGGTCGCGTCTTCCATCGGCACGGTGGACTTCAGTCCCGACGGCGGCTGGATCTCCGTGGCCTGCCTCGACGAGGTCCATGTTCGCGATGCGGTTTCCGGAGCCTTGGTGGCGCGGTTGGTCCGCCCGACGCGGAGCGACTGGCTCACCGCGCGTTTCGGATCGGACCGTTCGGAGCTCTATGTCAGCAGCCGCAGCCAGGGGCTGTTCCGTCACCGCATCTCGCGGGACGCCGACGGCGGATGGCGCTTCGACGGCGGCGAACGGATCGACGACGAGGCGGATTTCCTCCTGTGTTCCGTGCATCGTCCGAGCGGCCGACTGGCGTTGGCCTCCGCGCGGCGACATCACGCCTTCAAGCTGCTTTCGCCCGACGGCTCCGCTCCGGTCGCACGATGGGGTTCGGTCCAGGCCTACGAGATCGCCTTCAGTCCGGACGGGAAGCGGGTCGTGGCCAACTCGGCGCCGGGCTCGGACGAGAAGGAGCCGCGGAAGATCGAGGTGCGCGACGCCGCCACGGGAGCCGTCCTTCAGACCCTCGACGCCGGCATCGGCGCCACGGCGCGCTGGAGCGCCGATGGGAGTTGGTTGGTCACCGCCACGGTTCCCGACCGCGTGGAACTCTGGCGTGCGTCGGACTGGAGCCGGGGACCGGCGCTGCCGCGGGAACTCCAGGTGGCCAACGGGACCGTCGCCCTGTCGCCCGACGGGAAGCTGCTGGCGGTGTTCAACGAGGTGGAGACCTTCCTGGTGCGGACCGAGGACGGCGAGATCCTGGCGCGCCTGACCGAGCCCCCGGGGACGTTGGGTTATGTGACCGACATGACCTTTGGTCCGGATGGTCGGAAGCTGGCCCTGCTGCGGCGCAATGCCGTCCTCACCGTCTGGGACCTGGCTCAGCTCCAGGCGGAACTGACGGCGCGTGGCCTGGGGTGGTGAGGTGAACGAGGAAGCCTTGATCGGGTACGGAGTCCCGGCTTCAGCCGGCGGAAACCTCCCAGGTTCCAGGACCTTCGAACTTAGCAAAGCGCCCGGTCACACAAGATCCAATCCGGCTGAAGCCGGTACTCCGTACCCCTGAGATCACGTCCCGGAAAAGGCCGTCCCTAGATGTCCGCGTCACCTCCGGATCCAGGTCTTCGATGTGGGGTTTCAGCCCAAAACGTGAATTTGGCTCGAACGCAAACCGGAACCACTGCCGCTCCGCGTTCCGGCAACATTGCGGCTTGGCGATTTTGCGTGAGGTCTGTCTCCGAAGTGGGGAGCAGGGACGGGGAGGGGACCGCAGCCTGGCGGCCGCGGCTACCGGAGATCGGGAATCGCGAATTCCTGTAACGGTTTGGGATTTTTCCTGCGGTGTCGTGTGGGGACGGTCGGGATGGCTCCCGATCCGAACCGCCTAACGATGATTTCCAAATGGGGTTGGTCTGAGGTCCTGCAGTCCGGGGCTCGCCGTGTCGCCTGGCTGGTCGCCGCCGGCGTGGTCGCCCAGGTGCCGGTCACGTCGCTCCAGTTGCGTCGGGCCGAAGGGAACCGCTTCCTGCTGGAGACTTCGGCCAATCCGGGCCGCGTCGTGCTGGAACAGGCCGACTCCCTCGCGGCTCCGGTGTCCTGGACGCCGGCGCAGGTGGCTGCCGACGGTTCCTTCGTCCCCGGCGGTTCCACGCGCTTCTTCCGCTGGCGGTCCCTTCCCGAGGTGTCCTCGCTGCCGGTCTCGGAGAACTGGGAGTTCTCCGCCACGCGGGCCGAGGCGCGTCCGGGTGAACCGATCGCCTTCGAGGTCGCCGGCGTTCCCGTCTCTCCGGGCGAACTCGTCTGGAGGGTCGACGGCGTCGTCGGCGGCGGACCGGAGACGGGAACCATCCGGGCGGACGGCCTCTTCGTGCCGGCGCGGGTCGCGACCGAGC
>CAIYXO010000899.1 GCA_903930165.1 uncultured Verrucomicrobiota bacterium
CAACGTGGTGAGGTAATCAACAATCACGACTTCGTAGTTTGGGGATCTCTTGCTTGAGGGTGCTGGCAGGCGCTGTTCCGTTATGCAACCCGCCTTCATCGCCGCGTGGCTGCCCATGCCGCGGTACTGCTTGTAGAGCTTTCCGTTGATCTCGACGATCTGGCCGGGCGCCTCCGGACATCCGGCGAAGAGGCCACCGCAGATGACACCCTGGGCGAGCGTGAGTGCCTTGACGATGTCGCCCGACTTGGTGATTCCGCCATCCGCAAGCACCGTGACCCCAAGTGCGGCCGCGGCCCGGGTCGTCACATGGAGGGCGGTCAACTGCGGGATGCCGACTCCGGCGACGATCCGGGTGGTGCAGATGGAACCGGGTCCCTGGCCGACCTTGATGACATTGGCACCGCTGGAAGCCAGGAACTCGACTCCGGCCGCGCTGGTGACGTTGCCCGCGATGATCGGAAGCCGGGGAAAGGCGTCCCGGACCAGTCGAACCACCTCACCCACTCCCTTGCTGTGGCCATGCGCCGTCGAGACCGCCACGCAGTCCACCCCGCGGTCGAGCAGAGCGGCGACATGGCCGAGCACCCGTTCCCTGTCGATCGAGCCGTCCGGCCTGCGGGTGGTCGAGATCGCGGCGCCACAGAGGAGCCGGAACTTGGAGTCGCGGGCGGGCTTCAGTGCGGCTCCGGCCTCCATCGAGATGCGCTCGATGTCGCTCAGGGTGAAGAGGCCCTTGAGCCGGTCCTCGCCGTCGACAACCAGCAGCTTGTGGATGCCGAGGTTCTCGGTGAAGAAGCGGTCCGCCCGGGCGATGGGATCCGCGCCGAGCTCGGACTCGAGGATCGTCTTCACCTGCGACCTCGGCGTGAGGGCGTCGGACACGAGCCGCTTCGCGTAGCGCGGCTTCACCACGTGGCCGGAGAGAAGGCCCAGAAGCCGGCCCGCGGAATCAACCACGGGAAAGGTGCTGAAGGCGAAACGCCGCTTCTCGATCAGGTCGAGCACGTCGCCGATGTGCTGTTCCGGGGCGACCTTGATCGGGTCCTGGATCAGGCCATGCACATGGTTCTTCACGCGGGAGACCTCGGAGAGCTGCTGCTTCTCCGGCATGTTGTAGTGGATGAGTCCCAGCCCGCCGTTCAGCGCCATCGCCGTCGCCATGCTGGCCTCCGTGACCGTGTCCATGTCCGCGGAAACCAGCGGGATGTTCAGGTGCAACCCGTCGGCGAGATGGGTCTCCAACTGGGCGTCCCGGGGAAGGATCTCCGTATAGCGGGTGGCCAGCGTGACGTCGTCGTAGGTCAGCGCCATGCCGGCATGCCGGCGGAAGAAGGTGTCGGAAGGCTGGTAGAACTCGGCGTCTAGGCTCTCGGGCGTCGGAATCTCTGCCATGCGAAACGGTGTCGGCGAGACGCCGGACGTGCAAGACGGAAGCCGTCCGAGGTCGCCGGCCACCCGCACCCGGCCCGGCTCGATACCCGGATCCGTCCGATTCCAGGGTGGAACCTCCTACAGATCGCCGCGTCCTGGCAGCTGGCAGGCGGCCTGGCTTCTTGGCGTCGTGGAAGGACCATCGGGTCGCGGCTTCGCGGGGCCACTACCATAGAAGCCTTCACCCTCCATGGCGTCGGCGCCCACGGTTCCCCACCGAGGGCGAACAGCCGGCCTTCGCCACGATCCGTGAGGACGTGGGGATCTGGGATCTCCAACCCGGTGCCGGTGCCTACTCGACAATCTTCGGGACCACGAAGAGCCCGCCCGCCCTTGCCGGGGCGTTCCGGAGCGCTTCCTCGTTGGAGAGGGATCCGGTGGCGACATCGGGACGGGTCACGTTGACGAGCGGGAAAGCATGGGCCGTGGGCTCCACGCCGGACACGTCCACCTGCTTGAGCTTCTCGATGTAGCCGAGGATGTTGCCCAACTGCGCCCCGAGACGCTGCTCCTCCTCGGGTGAAAGCCGAACCCGGGCGAGGCGGGCGACGTATTGGATGTCGAAGTCGGACATGGAAGGACGGGTGGTGGTCTTGGGACGTCGGGCTGGGGAACCGGATACGCGGATCAATCCTCCCCGAACTTGCCGTCGACCAACGCGCAGAGTTCGACGAGGGCGGCTTCGCCGTCGGCGCCCCGGCAGACGATCCGCTTCCGCGAGCCCGGTCCTGCCGCCAGCATCAGGAGTCCCATGATGCTCTTGCCGTTGATGGTTTCGCCGTCCTTCTCGATGAAGACGTCGCACTGGAAGCGGCCGGCCAGCTTGACGAAGGAGGCGGAGGGACGCGCGTGGATCCCCTGCTTGTTCAGCACGGTGACCTCGCGGGAGAACGTCGTCTCGGAATCCGGGATGGGCGGCACGCTCATCGGGTGTGAATGGTGTCCGGGCGGGAAGGATTTGCCAACGGGGAAAACCCGCCGAGTGCGGACCTGGTCGGACGGACGATCACGGTCCGGCAGGGAGGTTCTTGAGCCGGGCCTCGTAGCCGCGGGCCTCCCAGTTGTCCCACGGGTTGAGCTCGAGAGAAAGGCGCACAGCCTCCATGGCCTTCTCGTATTGGCGCAGGGAGAGGCGGTTCCAAGCCAGGGTGTTGAGCACCTTGACGTCGTTGGGCCCGAGTTCGGCCGCGCGCTCGATCTCGGTCGTGGCCTTGGCCAGGTCGCCGAGCCAGTGGTGGCAGAGGGCCAGCGAGAGGCGGGTCCGGGCGTTGAAGCGGTTGAGGGCCGCCGACCGCTCGAGCCAGTCGACCGCCTCCTTCGCCTGCCCCTGCCAGCCTTCGAGCCCTTGCCAGCTGATGCGGCGCTTCTCTTCCCCATACCAGTAGGCGGTCATCGGGTTGTCCGGGGCGATCTCTGCCGCGGCCCGCAACTCGCCGAAGAAGGCGTCGTCGACGGAAGGCCTCTCCAGCGCCCGCACGAGGTGGCGGTTCTCGGCCCCAGCCTGGTAGGCCACGGGAAACAGCCAGACCACCAGGGCGGCCGCCAAGGCCGACGCGGCGAGGCGCGTGAGAAGGTTGGGCGTGAACCAGAACCGTTCGGTGGCGAAACGGGTGTTGGAGACGACCATTCCGGCCAGGATCGAGGCCGTCACGGCGATCACCGGGATATGCAGGTTGAAATCGAAGAAGCAGTGGGTGCCGAAGCCTGCGAGGGCGGTGACGGAGCCTGCGAAGAAGGCGGTCCGGTTGCTGGACTTCACGCCGAGATCCGACGCGCCCCGTTCGACATGCTTCGAGGTGCGCACGAGGCCGTAGCCGAACAGGGCCAGACCGACCCCGGCGATCGCGGCGCCGACGGCCCCGTAGTCCACCAGCAGTTCGAGGTACTCGTTGTGGACGTGCTGCGGATCGATCTGGTTGGGCCGGTTGCGATAGGCCGGGAAGCGGACGTCGAAGTGGGCGGGGCCGACGCCGAACAACTTGTGGTCCGACCACATGGAAACGGACGGCTTCCAGATCCAGACGCGGGATAGCCCGCTGTCGGGATTGCCGGCCGCCTGGACCGCTTCCAACCGGGCGCGGGCCTTGGCAGACCGGGTGGCGAAAACCCCGGCGCCGAGCGCAACGACGACGGCCAAGGCGATGACCGGAAGCCGATACTGGGGACGACGCCAGAGCCAGAGCGAGAACACGGCGAGTGCGACCAGCGTCCCGATCCACCCGCCGCGGGACATGCTCACCGCGATCCCCCCCAGCATCATCAGGGCGCCATAGCCGTGGAGGACCTTCACGATGGCTCCCCCCCGCGAAAGGAAGGCGTTGGCCAGGGCGAGCGGCATGATCAGCAGGAGGAATCCCGCGAGATGGTTCGGGTTCACGAACGTCCCTCCGTACCGCTTGAGGTACATGAACGGTCGTTCCGCCCAGAGCACCTTGTTGGACTCCTGCAGGCACTGGACCAACGCATACCCCGCGACCAGTGTGCCCAACGCGACCAGGCCGTGGACGAACCACCCGCCCGTCTCCTGTCGATGCAGGTTGTGGAGCGCCGCGAAGAAGGCGGCCACACACGTCAACAGGAGGAACAGCTCCATCCTTGAGACGTAGGGGACGTCCGCGACGGTGTGGCGCCATGCCGCGTAGCCGACGAACGCCGGAATCACCCAGACAACGGGCGGAAGCAGGAACCGGTTCGACGCAGACGCCCAGATCCGGACAACCCAGAGCACCAGAGACACCCCGATGGCGGCGGAACAGATCCAGAACTCGGAGTTCCGGACCCCGCCGAACCAAAGGAGAGACCAAGCCACCGCCATCCAGAGGGTCAGCGCGATTGAGCGCTCGAGCAGGGCATCAAAACCGGATTGGGATCGCATCGGATTCAGGCACGTTAACGCAGCCGTTCCCAGCCGGGAAAGTATTACAGACGCGAAATCCGGACCTTGAAGACGGCAGACTTCACCCCGGCAACCAAGGTTTCATCGAGTCCCGAACCGTGGACGATTCAGCGGGGTCGGTTGCCCAAGACCTGCCAGACCCGCAGCACCTCGGTGATGCTCCAAGCCTGGGCGTCGCAACCGCGGGCCGTATGGGGGGCGTCGCCATCCACGATCTCGGGCAACTGGCCCAAGCAACCGGTCTGGAGCCAGTGGTCCACGCCGCCCAGGTAGGCTCGCGCCGCCGCCACCGCCGCCGGACTGCCGTCGTGGGCCTTGACCAGCGCCTCGCAGAAGGCGGGGAAGGTCCAGACCCACGCGGTCCCGTTGTGATAGGCGGGCTTGCGGCGGGTGTCCTCATCCCCTTCGTAACTTCCCCAATAGGGCCGGTCAGGATCGTTGAGCAGGCGTCCGTGATGCCAGACCGGCAGCGGCGGGGTGACCGGCAGCGGCGCCAGGGACCGCAGGGCGCCTGGCACCAGGAGGTGCCGACAGGCGGACTCGACCGTCCGGCGGGCCCGTTCACCCGTGACCAAGTCGAGGGCGACCGCGAGAAGTGCGTTGCTGCGAAGGGCGTCGTCGGGCGGGGAAGTCCTCGCCGGATGCCCCTTCTCCGCATGGAGGCAGTCGGAGAACCAGCCCTTCTGCTCGAGCCAGAAGTACTGGTGGAAGGACTTCTCGGCGCGGCGGGCCAGGTCTCCCCAGGACTCGCCGCGTCCGTCCCACGGCGCGGCACCCAACCGGTCCAACTGGCGAAGCAGCCGGATCCAAAGGACCTGGATCTCGACCGGATAGCCCTGACGTGGCGTGCCGGCGGGATGGTTGGTGTCCATCCAGGTGAAGTGGGATGGGCTCCAGACCAGCCCGCTGGCGTGGTCCACGAGGATCCCGTTGGGAGGCCCGGAGAGATGGCCGCAGGCGATCGAGCGCAGGACGTCTCGGACCGTCCGGCCCCGGGCGTCCCCGGTGGCGAGGGAGTAGACGGCTTCAGCACCCGACGGATCCGCGGCCGCCAACTCCTCGGCCACGATGCCATACCAGAGCGGGGCGTCGCTGGTCTCGCGGTTCGAGGCGTTCTCCCCGTGGATCGAGTTCGGAAGGGTGCCGAATTCCTCGAACCGACCGAAGGTCACCAGAAGCCCACGGACCTCGTGATGCAGTCCGGCCGCGACGAGGCCCCGGGCGGCGATCAAGGAGTCGCGACCCCAGTCGAGGAACCACGGGTAGCCCGCGATCACCGTCCGGGCGTCGTCGCGCCGCACCAGGAAGGCGTAGGCCGCCCTTCGAAGTGCGGAGACGAACGGGTCCTCGCCCTCCACGGCCGGCGCCGTCGCGGCGATGCGGCTCCGGACGAAATGCTCCACCCGCTCGGGCGGGGGTGGAACTGGGGAAGCCACGACCAGGGACGAGACCGCGCCCGGCGCCAAGGGAATCTCGAACCAACCCGGGCTGTAGGCGTCGCCGGCCCCTTCCATGCCACGGCTCGCCTCCACCGGGTGCGGGATGTCGCGACACCACTCCGGAGCCCCATGGTACTCACCGGAAGTCGCATACACGGTCAGCGTCCGCTCCGGAGCCGGGGCAAACTGGAAGCCGTTGAAATGCGGCTGCTCGCCGGGAGCGGTCGGTCCGACAGTGGCCGGACGCGTGTTGGCCGCGAAATGGTACTCGGATCCGCCATTGAGCTTGGTTTCCCAGTGGAAGTTCCGGTCCTCGATGTCCACCCGGACGGTGAGACGGACATCGCTGCCCTCGGGTAGCGGCGAACCGAGCCGCGAATCGGCCCTCGAAGCCGAAGCGCGGCTGAAGGCGAGCACGGTGGCGTTTTCGCCGTCCAGCATGTCGGCGACCAGGTGGATCTCCACGCAGCGGCCGTCGCCGGCGTTGGCGACGAAGCGCCAGTGGGCGGGCGGCCCCGGCTCGAAGCTGACCAGGTTCGAGGCGTCGAGCGGCGAGATGAATCCGTCGGCGTTGACCCACGCGCGGACGCGCTTGGCGAAGACGTGGCGATCCACCGGCACCTCCGGGTGGAGGTTGGCGCCGAGCAGGCAGTCGTACTTCGAACGGATCTTCCCCAGGTCGACCGACAGCCGGGCCATTCCGCCGCGGCCGTTGGTGAGGAGGACCAGCGAATCCGCAGGCGGTTGCGTCTGCGGCACGGCGCCGAAGCGGGGCGCGGAGGCCAATCCCCGGATCTCCCCCTGGATCGAGTCGACGACGGCGCCATACCGCTCCAGGACGATCCTGAGGTCGCCCGGCAGGAGGGTGTCCGGGGCGAACGCGGCGACATGGCCGACCGATGTGGGCAGGGATTCCGCGTGGTGCCCGATTCCGCCGCGTGCGGAGCGGAGACTTGCCCTGAAGGGAACGGTGTCCACGAGCATCAACCAATGTCCCGGAGGCACCGGAACGACCCGCCGGGTGTCCTCCGGGGTCCAGGTCACCACGGCGCGGTAGGTCGTCGCCGCGCCGGTGTCCGCGACCCCGGCGGCGAGAAGTCCGGCCGGATCACGATCCACCCACTGCGCCACCTTCTTCCAGTCGTCGGATGGGAATCCCGAAGCGGAACGGACGGCACCCCAACGGGCATAGCCCCAGTCGGCCTGGAGCCGGCGGAGCACCCGGAGCCTCCCCTCCTCTGGTGACAGCGACGGCCGGGCCGAAAGGCAATGGGCGGCACCCGGCTCCACCGTGAGCACCACGTCGACCCCGTCCTGTTCGGCCTTCACCGTGGACTTCGCCCCGGCTTGGAGCAGGTCCAGCGACGGACGGTCCAGCTCCGCCCACATCGACGCCGGAACCCTCAGGCGCCGGGCGTCGTCGAAATCGGTGTTCAGCAGGACCAGGCAGCCGTGGTCGCCATCGGCAGAGTCGCGGCGCAGGGCATACACCGGCGACCCGGGTG
>CAIYXO010000900.1 GCA_903930165.1 uncultured Verrucomicrobiota bacterium
CCTCAGCGACTTCCTCACCGGCGCCAACATGCCGAAGATCGATCCCGCCGACGGCCGCACCCAGCGTTGGTTCGCCGACCTGAAGCGCCGCGAGGACGACCTGCTGCGCCTGATCACGGAGCCCTGCTTCTTCCAGCTGTTCCGCGACCCGGCCCAGTTCATCCACTGAGCGTCCACGGACGATGGCATCCACGGCCCGAGTCGATCGGGCCAACCAGCGCCGGCCCGGCAGGGAACTCCTGCCGGGCCTTTTGCGGCTTGAATGGGCGATCCGGACGGATCCGTCTTTGCGGGCCCGTTTCCAATGGGTGCTGGAGCGGACGGATCCGGCCCGGATTGCTCTCAACTCCTGCTGGTCTCCGACCTGCCGCGCGGAAATGCTGCCGGTCGAAGCCCGATGCCGGACTGGACCTACAGAACCCTGTTGCGGCCGCTCCTGTTTTCACTGCCTGCAGGAACGGCCCACCGTTCGGCTCTCCGCGCCATGGGGTTCCTGGCGCGGAGTCCACTGGGTCCTCGCGTCTTGGAGTTCTTCGGACACATGCGGCCCGATCCGCGGCTGGCACATCGTGTCGCGGGACTCGATTTCCAGAGCCGAAGCGTCATCGGCCTGGGGCTGGATCCGAAGGGTTGCGCACTGGATGCGCTCCGTCGCGTTGGGGTTTCGGCGGTCGAGGTGGGGCCGGTCGGAGCCGCGACCAACGCCGATTCGCGGATGTTGGGGAGATCCCCCACCGGCTGGCGCCTGGCCGGCGCCGGATTCGATCCGACCATCCACGACGCCATAGGCCAAGACTCGGACCTTTCGCTGGCGCAGGTGTGGCTGCGAGTCGAATCCGGTGTCTCAGCCCAACGCCTGGATGGGATCCTCCAGGATCCGGGGCGGATTTTTTCAGGAATCACGCTGGCCGGCTGGGAAGCCATCGGAGGTCCCGAAAGGGACGGATTGTCGCGACTGTTCCAGGAACGGCGACTCCCGTGGTTGCTCAGCCTGGAGCCGCATCCGCCAAGTGGGTTGGACCTGGCTTCGATCCACGACGCCGTCTCTCGCGGTGCGTTGGGAGTCTGGTTCCGCTCCGATTCGAGGAGACCCGACGGCTCGTTGGGAGTGGAGTCCGCAGTCCCTTCAGATCTCACGCCGACACTCGTTCGGCTGAGATCGGAGTTCGGCAAGGACTTCGTCCTGGTGGCCGGCGGAGTCGGGAGCGTGAGGGATGCTTTGGCCTTGAGGGATTCCGGTGCCGATCTGGTTGGCCTGGAGGTCGGGATGGTGTTCAGCGGCCCCGGACTGCCGAAGCGGGTCAACGAAGGGATGTTGCCGGACAAGACCAGATCGCCGATCTCGGGACGGACTTCGACCGAACATCCGGGATCGATGTCCTGGACCTGGGGGATGATCCTCGGAGTCGCGATGACACTGGGTGGGATTCTTGCCTTCGGAATCGCCGGCACACGCGTTGTGCTCCCCTACGACGAGGCTTTCTGCGGCTTGGACCGGGAGCAATTGAAAGCGCTCAACCCGCGGCTCCTGCCCTTCCTCTCCCACGACCGGATCTCGCTCGCGGGCACCATGTTGAGCGCCGGCATCC
>CAIYXO010000901.1 GCA_903930165.1 uncultured Verrucomicrobiota bacterium
CGGCCGCGGCCAGTCCGTCGAAGCGGTACTCGGCGACGGCCGGACCGGAGCCCGGGCGCGGACGTCGACGCGAGGAACCGGAGACGGCCCGCCATGCGCCGTCCGGACCTGCGACCTCGATGCGGTAGGCGGTCGTGACGCGGTCCGTGATGCGACCCTCGCGGTCGCGGCCCCAGGTCACGCGGTCGATGCGGACCTCCTGCGGGAACTCCAGTTCCACCCAACCCTTCCCGGACGCGTTCGAGATCCAAGAGCGATCGTTGCCGGTGCGTCCGTCGTTCACGTGCTCGAGCTTGTGGATCGCGTAGCCGGGCAGCGTGCCGCTGGCCGTGGCCTTCGTCCCGGCGGCGGCGAGGGCGACGTTCCGTTCGCCCGACCAGGCCTCGAGTTCGTCGAGGCATGGTTCGCCGCCGGTGGTTTGGAGGATGCTGAAACGCAGGCGCCGCGTCGCAACCTGCGGGAAGCGGTCTTCGTTGAGTCGGGCCTCCACGGCCGGCAGGTCCGCCTCGGGATGCGTCCGGTGCTTCGCGAGACGGGCCTCGAGCGTCCGGACCTCTTCCTCGGCGGCCTTCCACGCGGCTTCCTCGGCGGCGGAGCGGGGCAGGGCGCGTTCCCCTTGGGCGACGCCGGCGAAGACCGCGGTCAGGGAGAAGTACTCGCGTTGGGAAACCGGATCGAACTTGTGGTTGTGGCACCGTGCGCAGCCGAGCGTCAGGCCGAGGAAGGCGGTGCCGGTCGTGTTGACCATGTCGTCCAGTTCGTCGGCCCGCTGCTGCGCGGTGAGGGCCGGGTCGGGGCTCTTCACGATGTCCCACGGTCCGCCGACCAGGAATCCCGTGGCCACGTCGTCGCCGAAGGCGTCCCCGGCGACCTGGCGCCGCACGAACTCGTCGTAGGGCAGGTCGCGGTTGAGCGCCTCGATGACCCAGTCCCGGAAGCGCCACGCGCCGGTGCGTTCGCGGTTGGTCTCGAAGCCGTTGCTCTCGGCGAAGCGGATCACGTCCAGCCAGTGGCGCGCCCAACGTTCGCCGTACCGCGGGTCGTCGAGCACGCGGTCCACGAGGTTCTCCCAGGCCTTCGGCGAACGGTCCCGGCGGAAGGCGTCGATCTCCGCGGGCGTCGGCGGGAGGCCGAGCATCACGGCGTAGAGTCGACGGATGCGTGACGTCCGGTCCGCCTCGGGCGACGGGTCGAGGCGCTCACGCCGGAGCGCGTCGCGGACGAAGGCGTCGACGGGATGGGACGGCCGTTTCCCCGCGGCCGGGACCTCCGGGCGGACGACCGGCTGGAAGGACCAGTGACGCGTCGCCGACGGCGCCTCCGATGCGGCCGCGGGCCGGGCCACGGATACCGCCGCAAGAAGCACCGCCGACAGCACCCAAGAGCGCCCGGGGATCCATCGGAAGGAGACGATCCGTTGCGGGGTTGCGAAGGTGCCGGGGGCCATCCTTCCGAGGCTCATCTTCGTCGACGGACCGGAACAGGAAAAAGACGTGGGCGGCGCACAAGTGTGGGGTGCGGCGAATTGCCGCATCCCCGGCCCGTGTCGATTCCTGCCATGGTACCGCTTCCGGTGACCGTGATTCGAAGGCGTCCGGCTCCTCCCGACTCCGATGGAGAGGGCTGACCCGGAAAGGTCTTCCGCCAAGATTGTGCGGCCAGGTGCCATGGATTCTTCGCTCCCCGGGAAACCTGAGGTAGCCTGCTCCGGCCGGGACAACCGTTGAACAGCGTGGACCGGTCGATGCCATGTCCGAGGAAACACAGCCCCAAAAGCCGGATCCCCAACCCGCGATTTCGGACTCGCGCCTCTTCCTGATCGTCGTCGGTGCGTGCCTGCTCGCGGTCGTCGGCTTCGGCGGCCTGCTCCGGCTGCGCAAGTCCGGGCCGGCCCAGCTCCCGGACCGGCCGAGGGTCTTCGGCGACTTCCTGCTCACCGACAGCCGGGGTCGGTCCGTGGCCCGGGGCGAGCTGAACGGGAAGTATTGCGTCGTGAGCTTCGTCTTCACCAGCTGCGGCGCGACCTGCCGTCTGGTGAGCGGCCAGATGGCGGCCCTGCAGCGGTTGGTGAAGGACCAATCGGACGTGCGGCTGGTCTCTCTCACGGTGGATCCCGTCACCGACACCCCGGAGGTGCTGGCGAAGTTCTCCCGCGACCTCGGGGTGGTGCCGGAAGTCTGGACGTTCCTGACCGGGCCCAAGTCCGAGATCACGCCGCTGATCGAGAGCAGCTTCCTGCCGAAGGATCCGACCGCCGGCACGACGAACACGCCGGTGGAGTTCCTCTACATCGAACGCATCGCACTCGTGGATCCGCGGGGCAACGTGCGTGCGTACTTCAACGGACTGAGTCCGTTGACGCCCCGGGCCATCCTGGACGAGATCGACCGCCTGCGTGAGGACGCCCGCCGCCATCGCTGATCCGGCACCGGTTCGGACCCTGCACTGGATCCGCCGTCTGCGGTGGACCGCGGTGGCGGGGCAGGCCGGCACGGTGGCCTACGTGTACTGGGGACTCGGCGTCGCGCTCCCGTTGGTTCCGGTGTTCGGCGTGATCGGCCTGACCGCCCTCACCAACCTCGTCCTCCACCGCTTCCCGGAAGGCCGTGGGGAGTCGCCCGCGGCCATCGCCTCGGTGTTGTCGGCGGACGTGGTGCTCCTCACGGCGCTCTTGCACTTCTGCGGCGGGCCGCACAACCCCTTCAGTTCGTTCTACCTGGTGCACGTCTCGTTGGCGGCGGTGGCGCTGCCCTCGCTCTGGACCCAGTGGATCGCGGCCCTGTGCAGCATGGGCTACGCCCTGCTCTTCGTGGGGCAGCGGATGCTGCAGGTGCCGGGAGACGCCGTGTGCGGCGTGGGACCCAGCCTTCCCTTGGACCTGCATCTGAAGGGCATGCTGGCCTCGTTCATCCTGACCACCGCCGGCGTGGTCCATTTCGCGGGACGGCTGCAGCAGCGGCTCCGCAAGAGGGAGGCCGAGTTGGCGGAGGCCCGGGCGAGGGCCGCGCAGGGCGAACGCTTCGCCGCGTTGGCCGCGCTCGCCGCGGGAGCGGCACACGAGCTGGGGACACCCTTGGGAACCATCTCCATCGCGGCAGGGGAACTGGCGAGGGAGGCGAAGGCGCTGCCGTCCCATCCGGAGATCCTGGAGGACGCCGAACTGATCCGGGAGGAGGCCACGCGTTGCCGGGGGATCCTGGATCGCCTGGAGCAGCAGGCGGGCGACTCGGTGCGGCCGTTGGCGGTGGCCGCGGTGTTGGCGGAGGTCCGACAGCGTTTCGCCGGGCAACCGCTGGAGATCGACGCCGCGTCGGCGCCGGAGACGGTTCCGGCGCCGCCTGAAGCGCTGGCCCAGGCGCTGGCCTCGCTCGTCCGGAACGCCTTGGACGCCTCGGTGGACGCCGGACCGACACGGATCCCGGTTTCGTTGTCGGTGCGCCGGTCGGGTCCCTGGGTGGAGTTCGAGGTGGCCGACCGAGGTTCCGGCCTCACCCCCGGGGCGCGGGTCCATGCCGGGGAGCCGTTCTTCACCACCA
>CAIYXO010000902.1 GCA_903930165.1 uncultured Verrucomicrobiota bacterium
AGCAGCTGGAAAGCTGGCTGTGCGGGGTGCCGGCGTTGAAGAGCGTCGGCGTGGAGCTGCAGGCGCGGCGCGACTTGTAGACCTGGTAGAAGTCCACCGCCCGACGCCCGCGTTCCTCCTCCTTCTCGCCGAGCGCGAGCCCCATCGCGACACGCATCCAGAACACCTGGGGCGCCTCGAGCCGCACCTTGCGGTTGCTCACGGAATCGGCGCGCAGGTGGATCAGGTAGCGGTCGTACAGGGTCTGCAGGCCGAGGAAGTCGAAATGCAGGTCGGCATACGGGTCGATGGCCTCGGCCAGCCGCTGCAGGTCGAACGTCGCCAGCTTCGGGTCGAGCCGCCCCGCCTCGACGCCGCGGGGGATGGCCGCGAGGAACGACCGGCGATGCGCCTCCTTGAGCCGGGCCATGCCGTCCGTCACCACCCAGGGCAGGGTCTCCTCGTAGATGAAGGTGAGCAGCACCCGCGCGGCGAAGAACCGGCTGTCGGCGTCGATGTCGAGCAGCGACTTGGCGTTGAGCACGATGGTCTCGCGACGCTCGGAGGGCGAGAGGTCGAGCGACACGCTCCGCAGCAGCCGTTCCACGAGCTGGGCCTCGTCCAGCATGAGCTGGAGTCCCAGGCGGGCGAAGGCCACTCGAGCCCGGATGTCGGCCATCAGCTCGGCCGGCACCAGCTCGGGCTGGCGCGGGACCGGGAATTGGCGTGAGGCCTCGACCTCACGCAGTGCGACACGCCGGGCCCGTTCCCGGGAATGCGCCAACGCCACGCGCGCCTGACCCAGCTCGATCAGCAGGTCCTCGACAAGGGTGCAGAGGTCCTCGTGGTGCAGCAGCGACGGCCGCTCCCGGCGCAGCCGGAATTCCACTTCCGCCCGGAGCTGCCCCGGCAGATGCCCGACCGCCTGTCCGGCGAGGACGCAGGCCCGCTGCACGGCCTCCTCGATCTTGTCGCCACGCCACGGGACGATCTGCTCCGGCGTGCCGGGAAGCGCGGGTTCGATCACGGACGGCAGGTCTCCGTGGGATTCGGCGACGGACGGGAAGAGCTCGGTGGCGGACATGGTGGACGGCGGATTCGGCGGGAAAGGGTTTCTGGAAATGGGAGACGGCGGCTCAGGGGCTCAGATCAGGTCGTCTTCCGCGGTGTTCTTCACGCTGCCGCTCGTCTGGTACTCGGTGACGCGGGTCTCGAAGAAGTTCTTCTCCTTCTTGAGGAAGATCACCTCGTCGAGCCAGGGGAACGGATTGGTCGTCACCTGTGAGAGCGGCGCGAGGCCGACGCTGGCGAGGCGGCGGTCGGCATTGTAGTCCACGTAGGTGAGGAACTCGGCCTGGGTCATGCCCACGGCGTCCTCCGGCAGGCAGTCGCGCACGAATTCCTTCTCCAGCTCGACACCCTCGCGCATGAAGTCCCGCAGCTCCTCCTGGAACTCCGGCGTCCAGATCGCGGGGTTCTCGTGGATCAACTCGGTCAGGAGGTAACGGCCGAGGGAGATGTGGTTCGACTCGTCCCGCAGGGTGTATTGGAACATCTGCCCGATGCCGGTCATCTTGTTCTGCCGATACAGCGACAGAATCATGGCGAACAGCCCGTAGAACTGCGTGCCCTCCATGACCTGGGAGATGCCGAAGAGCGCCTTCGCGAACTTCCGCTGGTTCACGACCTCGGTCAGGTCCAGGCCGCGCTTCACCTCCGGCATGTGGCGGGTGATGAAGTCGTTCTTCCGACGGATGCTCGGGATGTCGTTGAACCGCGCCGTGACCTCGTCCTGGTCGATGTCGAGGCTGCTGATGATGTGCAGGAGCGAATCCATGTGGATGGACTCCTCGGCGATCCAGCGCAGGGCGGCGTGCTTCAGCTCCGCGGCCGTCAGGTTGTCCTCGATCGCGTGGAGGACACTGTCACCGACGATTCCCTCCGCAGCGGAGAAGTAGCCCACGCCCATCTCGATGATCCACCTCTCCTTGGGCTTGAGCGCGCCGGAGTTCCACTGGGTGCAGTCCTTGGTCATGTCGATGACGTCCGGCTCCCAATGGTTGGCCTTCATCTGCTTGTAGATGCGATAGGCCTCCGGGTACTTGAGCGGCAGCACGTTGAGCTCCGCGGTGCGCAGGCCGTTGATGACCCGCTTCGATTCCTTGCGCTGACGCGCCTTCTCGCGGTCGAGACGAAAGGTCTTCCCCCGGAACTCGTGGATCACGTAGCGGCCGTCGTCGCGTTCGGAGAACTCGGGTGCGCCCGACGCCGGGGACGGGGACATGGGGATGGAAGCGCTGGTGGCTGGGTTCATGGTCGGCGGAATTCCCTCGGCGTCGCGCGCCAACGCGACGCGGGAACCGGAGCCCTCCTTGTTGAAGGTCTCCGGCACCCGGCGATGACGAAGCGCCCGGGACTGGAAACCGCCAGCCAGGTTCGCCCCATCCGGTCCTTGGCGGGACCGTTGCCGTCCCGGAAAACGCCGGTTCGGCCCGATGAGCTCCAGCAAGCCGGTCTTCTGACTCCGGGGTCCTTCTACTTCGCCCGCCTTTCCGGCCTTCTGGGCCAGTGGCTCCGAGGGCGTTTCGTCACCCGTCACAGCGGCGCTACCGCGCGGGATTCGCACCCGCTTCCCGATTCTCCCACAACCTTGGTCGCAGGCACTTGCTGGATTTTGACCACTACAGGTAGTGGCCCGATCGAAAGAACGCCACAATAGGCGGTCAACCTACCCCGGTGCGTCAATGCGATTCGCGGATGGGACGCATCAAAAATGATGACGGAACAGCGGCATTTGCCTTGCCCGTTGGATTCCCCCGTTTTCCCGCCGGAAAACGATGCCCAGACCGCTTGAGGCCACACCCGGAGGAAGAATCCTGCCTTCCCTTGCCAGCCGACGAAAGCAGACCAAGTCTTCGCCACGCCCGATGAACGAATTCCACGATTCCGCCCTGGTGCTGCTGGGACACGGTTCGACGCTCAACGCGGAATCGTCGCTGCCCACGCTGCGACACGCCGCGGAACTGCGCCGACGCGGGGTCTTCGGCCAGGTGGTCACGGGGTTCTGGAAGGAGCATCCGTTCTTCTGCGGCGTGTTGCGGTCGGTGTTCACGCCACGCGTCTTCGTCGTCCCCTTGTTCATCAGCGAGGGCTACTTCACCGAGGAGGTCATCCCCCGCGAACTGGGCCTGGCCGGATTGGGCCAACTGGAGTTCCCACGCGTCCAGCGACGCGGCGAGAGGACCTTCCACTACTGCGGTCCGGTGGGGACGCACCCCAGCATGACATCGGTGATCCTCGCGCGGGCCCGCGGAATCGTCGAAGGTTCCCCGAATCCGCCGACCGCCGCCGAAACCTCCCTCTTCGTCGCCGGACACGGCACCGGCAACAACGAGAACTCCCGGCGGGCCATCGAGGACCAGGTTCTCCTGATCCGGAAGATGGGAGTCTACCACGACGTACACGCGGTTTTCATGGAGGAGGACCCGCGGATCCAGGAGGTCCACCAACTGGCCGAGACCGCAAACGCGGTGGTGGTGCCGTTCTTCATCAGCGACGGCCTGCACAGCTTCGAGGACATCCCCGTGATGCTGGGCGCTCCCTCCGACGCGGTTCAGGAACGCCTGCGGCGTGGCGAGCCGACCTGGATCAACCCGACCGGGATCAAGGGACGTCGCATCTGGTACACCCGGAGCATCGGCGACGAGTCGCACATCCCCGACGTCGTCCTCGAGCGCGTCCGCGAAAGCGCGTTGCTCGCCGCGGTCGAAACCCCCGGCGAAGCGCCCGGCATGCGGCGGGTCGCGTGAGGGTGCGGCATCGCTGCTGTTGCCCCTCGGGGACGACGCGCTAGCCTCGGGTCCGATGAAACGGTTCCCGTGGTTGCTGTTCCTGCCGCTCGCGCTGCTCCTCTCCGCCTGTCGCCAGGAGGAGTCCTCCCACGCCGGCGGCACCAACGCCCCCACTGCGGAGGCCGGATCCGAGGCCGAGGAAGTCCCGACCACCTACGAGGTCAAGGGCGTGGTCCGCAAGATCAACGCCGACCGCAGCCAGCTCGTGGTGAAGCACGAGGAGATCCCCGGCTTCATGCCGGCGATGACCATGCCCTTCGACGTCCGCCCCACCAACGAGATGTCGAAGGTGAAGCCCGGCGACCGCATCGCCTTCCGGATGCTGGTGACGACCAACGACGGCTGGATCGACAGCATCCGCGTGCTGGGCAAGGAGACCAACGTCGTCGCCGATCCCTCGCCGGTCCGCTTCGTGTCCGCCGCCAAGGCGCTTGTCGCGGGCGACCTCCTGCCGGACTACACGCTCACCAACGAGCTCGGGAAAACCATCCGTCTCTCGGATTTCCGGGGCAAGACACTCGCCCTGACCTTCATCTTCACCCGC
>CAIYXO010000903.1 GCA_903930165.1 uncultured Verrucomicrobiota bacterium
GGACGAGTCCGTTGAAATTGTGGGGAGCGGCGAGCCCGACGTAGACCTGGTAGTCCCGCACCTCCGGCTCCCCGCGGATCGACCGTGCGATCTCCAGGGCCGCCTCGGCGGTGGTCTCCAGCGAGCTTCCCTCGGGCATGTTCAGAACCACCTGGAACTCCGATTTGTTGTCGAATGGCAGCATCTTCACCTTCACCCAGCCGAAGTAGACCGTCGACATGGCCGCCAACAGCAGGGCCGTGATTCCGCCCAGGAAGGTCCAACGCCACACCGGGCGGTGCAGCAGCGGGTCCATCACCCGGCGATAGAGCCGGGTCAGGAAGTCCTCGCCACCGGCCCCGTGACCACCGCCATGCATCCGAGCCAGCCGTTCCTCGCCCTTCCTCCAACGGAGGATCCGGATCGATGCCCACGGCGTGACGGCGAAGGCGATCAGCAGCGACCAGAACATCGCCGCGCTCGCGCCCACGGGGATGGGCCGCATGTAGGGCCCCATCAACCCGCCGACAAAGGCCATCGGCAACACCGCGGCGATCACCGCCACCGTGGCGAGGATCGTCGGGTTGCCCACCTCGGCCACCGCTTCCACGGCGATCAGGGAAAGCGACCGCCCACGATTCCCCGGCAGATGGACGTGCCGGACGATGTTCTCCACCACCACGATCGCGTCGTCCACGAGGATGCCGATGCTGAAGATCAGGGCGAAGAGGGTGATCCGGTTCAGGGTGAACCCGTAGAGGTGGAAGACCAGAAGCGTCAGCGCCAGGGTGGCCGGGATCGCCACGGCCACGATGCCCGACTCGCGCCAACCCAGGGTGAGCCAGATCAGGACCGACACGCTGACCACCGCGATTCCCATGTGCAGCAGCAGCTCGTCCGACTTCTCCGCCGCGGTCTCACCGTAGTGGCGGGTGATCGAGACCGTGACGTCCGCCGGGATGATGTGCCCCTTGAGCGCCTCCACCTGCTCCAGGACGGCCTGCGACACGGAAACCGCGTTGGACCCGGCCCGCTTCGCGACCGTGAGCGTTACGGCAGGCTCCTCGGACTGCGGGCCGCTTCCGCCGCGCCCGTGGAAGACATGCGCGGTGGGTTCGGAGGCCGCGTCCTCGACCGAGGCGACATCCCTGAGGTGGACCGGGCCTCCGGGACCGTTGCCCACCACCACCGCCCCCACATCCGCCGGCGTCCGCAGGAACCCACCGGTCTCGACGACGATGCTCCGGTTGTCCGAGGTGAGCTCGCCACCCCGGAACTGGCGGTTCGACTGGCGCAGGACCGGAAGAAGTCCGGCCGGGGTCAGTCCCCGGGAAGCGAGCCGGACCGGGTCGAGCAGGATCCGGAGTTCCCGACGGACACCGCCGAGGATTGCCGTCTCCGAGACGCTGGGAACGCGCTTCACCGTGTCATCCACCTGCGCGACGAGACGGCGGAGGGAGACTTCGTCCACGGTCGCGCTGTGGAAGGTGAGCGCCAGGATCGGGACGTCGTCGATCGAACGCAGCCTGAGGACGGGAAACGCCACGCCGTGGGGCATCCGGTCGACGTTCGAACGGAGCTTCTCCGCGACCTTGGCCAGACTCGCGTCCGGATCGGAGCCGACCACGAACCGGACGATGGTCATGGCCTCCCCTTCGCGGGACTGGGAATAGAGATACTCCACGCCCGGCAGTTCCCAGAGCAGCTTCTCCATGGGCCGTGTCGCCCTCTCCTCCATCTCCTCGGCGGAGGTTCCGGGCATCGAGACCACCACGTCGATCATGGGCACCCGGATCTGGGGCTCCTCCTCGCGGGGAAGCATGAGCACGGAGAAGGCACCGAGCAGGATCGACGCGAGGACGATCAGCGGGGTGAGCTTGGAGTCGATGAGTGCGGCCGCGATGCGGCCGGCCATGCCGGGATGGGAGCCGGAAGCGGAAACGGATTCCTTCATCGGGCTCCCTCCACGGACTGCCCGTCGACCCAGCGGCCGTCGGCTGCGGCCACCACGAGCTCCCCGGGCCGGATGCCGGCGACCAGCTCGACCCGGCCGCCGGCGATGCGGCCGGTCCGGACAAGCCGGAGGTGCAACGCGCCGTTGGTGACCACCTGGACGAACTCCAGTTGGCCCCGGCGGATCACCGCCGCCGCCGGGACATGCAGGACGGAGCCGCCCCCGGTGGGAACCGCGACCCTTCCGAACTGCCCCGAACGGAGACCTTCCTCGGCGGGAAGATCGAACTTCACGCGGAAGGTCCGGCTGACCGGATCGCTCACCGGCGAAACCTCGGTCACGGTCGCGCGGATCGGATCGACGCGGTCCCCGATCCGGACCGGAAGCGCTGAACCGAGCCGGATACGGGGCAGCAACGCCTCCGAGAGGTCGGTCTCGAAACGCAGCCGCGTCGGGTCTTCCACTTCGAAAAGCCCGCGGCCCGGGGTCGCCAGATCGCCCACATCGGCGAGTTTGCGGGTCACCACGCCGTCGAACGGGGCGGCGATCCGGGTTTGGTCGAGCAGGGTCGATGCTTCCGCGGCCGCCGCCGTGGCCACGCGCTGGCGGGCCAGCACCGCATCCAGTTCCGAGGCTGTGGCGGCCCCATCCCGAACCAGCCGGGTGATGCGCTCCTGGTCCTTCAACGCCTGTTCCCGGACCGCGTTCGCCGAGTCCAACCTCGCCCGGATCTCCCGGCCGTCGAGAACCGCCAGCGTGTCACCCTTCCGCACCACCTGCCCCACCGCGCCACGCAGCTCCTCGATGCGGCCCGGAACCTTCGCCTCCACCGTCGCCCGCTGGATCGGACGGACGGTCCCGACCACCTCCTCTTCCCGGACGAATCCCTCGCCGGCCACCGGCACCAGTTCCACCTTCGCCGCCGGAAGCTCCGTGTGCCGGGGAAGTTCCCGAATCTCCCTGGAACAACCCGCGGCCAACAGCACGGCGCCGATCGCGGAAATGCCGAATCGTCCGGAACTTCCGGGGATGCTGGAGATCGGTCTCATGGATGTCCTGTA
>CAIYXO010000904.1 GCA_903930165.1 uncultured Verrucomicrobiota bacterium
CCCCTGGTGCCGGACCACCAGCTGCTGCGTCCGGTCGGCCGCGGCGCCTACGGAGAGGTCTGGCTGGCGAGGAGCGTGATGGGGACGCTGCGGGCCGTGAAGGTGGTCCGACGGGACGCCTTCGAGGAGGGACGTCCCTACGAACGGGAGTTCCAAGGGGTCCGCCACTACGAACCCGTCTCACGGGGATCCGAGGCCTTGGTGCACATCCTCCACGTCGGACGCGACGACGCGGCGGGGCTCTTCTACTACGTGATGGAACTGGCGGACGACGAGGACCCGACCGCCACGGTGTTGCTCCGTCGCGCTTCGGGTGCGGGCGCACCGGACACCTACGCGCCCCGCACACTCCGGACGGAACTCCGTCGTTTGGGAAGGCTTCCGCTCGGTGACGTGCTGGACCTGGCGACATCGCTGACCTCCGGACTGGGGCACCTCCACCGGCATGGGCTGGTGCACCGGGACATCAAGCCCGCCAACATCATCCGCGTGCACGGCACGGCCAAGCTCGCCGATCCCGGCCTGGCCGGCCTCGCCGGCGAGTCCAGGACCTTCGTCGGAACCGAGGGATTCGTGCCTCCGGAAGGCCCGGGCAGCGTCCAGGCCGACATCTACGCGCTCGGCAAGGTCCTCTACGAGGCCAGCACCGGCCTGGACCGGAACCGGTTTCCCGAAATCCCGTCGGATTGGATCGGGGATCCGACCTCGACCGACCGCATCGAGTTCCACGAGGTCGTCCTGAGGGCCTGCGAAGGGGATCCCGTGCGGCGATATCCGGACGCCGCGGCGCTGGCGGCGGATGTCGCGCTGCTGCGGAGCGGCCGTTCGATCCGGGCCCTGAGACGGCTGGAGCGTCGCGCCGCAGCGGTGCGCCTGGTGGCGGCGGTGGCGGCGGTCCTGCTGGCCGTGGTGGGCACCGCCTGGTGGGCCGCCCGACGGGACGCGACGCGCGAGCGGGAGCGGCGCGTCCGGATCGCCGCCGCGGAGCAGGACGCCCGGCTGAGGTTGCAGCAGTCGTGGGTCGCCAGGGCCCGGGCCGAGCGGCTCGTCGGCGGCTTCGGTGCGCGGACCCGTGCCATCGCCGCATTGCGAGAGGCGGCTTCCATCGGCGAGGCCATCCGCGAGGAACCGTCCTGGAGACAGGAGTCCACCGCCGCGAGGGCGCTCTGGGAGGGCCGCTGGACCCCGCTTGCAGAAACCGCCGCCGAGGCTCCCATCGACCCGATGTGGGTCGCCACCGACCGGACCCACACCTGGCTCGGAACCATCCGCAACGGCGGTGAGGTCCATCTTCGGAACCGCGTCGACGGAACCGTCCGGATCCAGTCCGGCCCGGGATGGCTGCCGGACCAACTCGTGGAAATCGTCCCCTCCGGCACGGCCGTCCGCGTCCGCAACGGCGGCGTCGACTGGATCGGGCACGTTCCCTCCGGCACCTGGTTCCCGGCGAACGGTGCGGCGACGCTGGCGCCCGATGGCGCTTCGTTCGTCCACGCGGACTCCAACGGAAGGCCGGTTCGTGTACGGATTCCCGGGGGATCGGCCGGCGTTGCGTGGCAGGCGGATCCCGGGGGCGGGTCCCGTTGGGCGCTCCTGTCGTTCTCACCCAACGGACAACGCGTCGCGGCGGTGGAAGCGGGCCGGGCGAGGGTGGTCCTTTGGGATCCCGAGTCGGGCACCGCCGTCGGCGAGATCGCCACGGGCTCCGAGGCCGCTTCACTCTCCTGGTCGGAGGATGGACACCGTCTCGCCGTGGGCACCCATGGCGGGGGCGTGCTCCTCTGCGCCCTTCCCGACACCGATCCGATCTGGTCCCTCACCGTGCACGCGGGATCCGTCCGTTGCCTCACTCTGGATCCCGCTGGGCACCGCCTCTTCTCCGGAGCCGACGACGAGACCGTGCATCTCATCGACGCGGACCACGGGATCGACCTGGGCCACGGCGTCGACACCGCGTGGAACGCGTTGTTCTCTCCCGACGGCAAGACGGTGGGACCGGTCGCCGAGAACGGTACCAACGGGTTGATACACATCGAGCGGGCGTCGGGACTGGTTCGGGTCCGCACCCGGGGTCTGGGCGGCTCAGACGGGGTGCTCGCATGGAGCTCGGACGGCGCCAGCCTGCTGGGAACCAGCGAAGGCGGATTGCACCAATGGAATCCGGAAGGTTCGTGGCTCCGTTCGTGGATGCTCCCGGGCATCGACCAATTGGCGGCACAGGGGACGCGGGTCTGGTTCCGGAACGAAGCGGGAATCGGGAACATCGATCCGAGGTCGCAGGAATCGGATCCCACCTGGCTCCACCAGGGTCCCCGATGGAGCGCCTTGGCGTTCGACGGCGACGCGGCCGTGCCGTTCGTCGCCGACGCCATCGACGAGCGGATCCGGATTTCCTCCGACCTCTTGTGCGAAGGAGTGCTCGAACGTCCACGCCGGATCGCCGTGGGTTCGTCGTTCATCGTGGGCGCCTCCGGATCCGCGTCCAACCTCGTCGTCTGGAACCGCACCGACGGTCGCAGGCTTCGAAGCCTGCGCTCCTCTCCCGGGGCAACACCCTCCTTCGACACGTCTGGAAGGTGGCTGGCGGTGGCCGACCGTGAGCCACGTCTCTGGGACACCCGGGACTGGACGTGGCGGGACCTGCGCGGAGGCGGAGCCAGGGCGGCAGCCTGCTTCGATCCCAAGGGACGGTTCCTCGCCATGGCGACCGGCGGGCGGGAGGTCCTTCGGGTCGGGCTCCCGGACCTCAAACCCATGACCGTCCTCGAGGGCCCGGTCGGCATCCACATTGTCGCGCTCGCCGTCTCGCCGGATGGACACCGCATCGCCGCCCAAGGCCGGCGCGGCGAGGTCCTGCTCTGGGACACCCGGGACGCGGACGCTTCCGATCTGCCCTGACCCGCATTCCCGCGGGCCTCCAATTCAGGTCCAGTCCCCGATCGATTCCACATGCGCGGCGGAACCGTCGCGAAGCCATCCGTCGAGTTGGGCTGGGTCCTTCAGCTGCTGGCCACGGCGACGTGGAACCACCACGAACCGCGAATCGATCTCGGGCAACGCGGTGAGATCGCTCCAGAGCTTCTCGAACTGGGCAACCGGGAAGACGTCTTCCTGTCCATGGCCCCAGCGCTTCTTGACGTCCTTGATGGTGACGTAGGTCGGGAGCCTGGCGGCCAGCCGGCGGATCGCCGCGGTGACCACGGCGCCGTCGCCCTCGAGGATCTCCGTCCTTCCCAGGCCGAACGCCGCGAGCAGGCGGTCGAGGTCGATCCAGGTGGTCATCGAATTGTAGTAGCGCAGCCCGAACTCGTCCTCCTCCCGGGCCATGGCGAGTCCCTCGACGAGCCGGGGACGTCCCTGGACCCGGGCGAGGCCGCCGCCGCGGTCCTCGAGCCGACGCTGGATGACCTCGAAGGAGAGCGTGGCGCCGCTCGCGATGTGACGTCCAAGCAGGCGGGGATCGAGATCCGCGCCCAGGGTGTCGATGTTGTGGAGGAGCAGGTACTTCAGGTTCGGGCGTTCCCGGAGGAGGGCGGCGAGGACGCCGTTGCGGAACAGGTTCGGCACCTCGAAGAAGTGCCCGACCGGGTGCAGGCACTGCAGGGGGACGTTGTCCGTGTAGTCCGAGGTCTCGCCCGCCGAGCGGGCCCAACCGATGAGCGCGGCGCGGAGGCTGTCGCGCACCTTCTGCTGCTGCACGTCCAGCACCTGCTGGGGCATCTCCTCCCAGGCGAATCGGAGATCCCGTTCCGTCGGGATGAAGCGGAGGCCGACGCTGCGGCCCGGCGAGAGGTGAAGCGGCCCCCCATAGCCGTAGCGCCCGACGTCTTCGAGGAACCGCGCGGTCGGTCCGTCGGTCAGGTAGCTGGTGGTGAACAGATGCGGAACCGGGGTCCCGGAAAGGCGCGAGGCACGACGGGATTTCGCCAGATGCGTCTCGATGAAGGTGCGATGGCGCCCGGCGAGCCTGGCGAACGGATGCAGCGCCTTGCAGGTGCCGGCACCGCCGGTCCAACGGGAGCCGGCGCCCGCGGCGAGGGTCACCACGGCGACTTCTCCGCGGCGCAGGGACTCCAGTCCGCGTTCCTTGTCCGCATCCCAGGACACACATGGCCCTTCAGGCAGCACTTCGACGTCGGAGTCGAGCACGTCCTCCACCTTGGCGTCCGCGCGGAGCCGGTTCTGGGCGAGGCCGATCCGTCCTTCGCGCAGATCGGACCGGACCTGTTCATGCAGCTCCGGATCGAACCCGTTGCTGCGAAGCAGTTCCGCGAGCGAGCCGTCGCCCGAGACCTGGGAACGGCCGCGAGGCAGGAGGACGTCGAACAGGGTCTGCACCATCCCCGCAAGCTCGGGACGGGTGCGGCAGGCCGCGCCGAACTTGTCCATCTCGGCGCGGCGGGCGGCCGGGATTCCGCTCCGGTCGGACCGCAGGAGCCGCGGCAGGGTCAGCGCGTAGTAGTTCGGCGGCATCAGGGCGTCGGCCCCGGTGACCAGCTCGGCGAAGGTCCCGTTCTCGTTGATCGCGTAGTCGAACACGACCGGATCCATCGCGAAGGGCAGCGCGGACGAAAGGGACCGCTTGGTCTCCAACAGGATCGTCCTCAGACGTTCCTGGGCCTCCGCCTTCCTGTGGGGCGCGAAGATGAATCCCATGCCGCCGCCGGACATGCCGCCCAGCATCCAGAAACCCCAGAAATCCGATCCGAACGCGTCCTCGCAACGTGCGATGACCTGTTCGGTGAAATGGTTGGAGGCCCACGGGATGATGGCCTGCAGCGGCTGACGGAAGTTGCGGGTGGTCGCCGCCCCCAGGGCCCGGATGTCTCCACGCCGGAGTGCCGAGACCACCTCGTCCAGCACACCGAGCGCATCTTGGCGCGCGCGCCATTCCGCCGGGGAACGCAGCAGGTACTTCTCGGTCACCATCTCCAGGATCGGCCCCACGTTCTGCGCCATGCCGCCGTGGACCACCACCAGCGAATCCATCAATGCCCGCCGGGCGGAATCCGGGATCTCGTCCCGTGAATAGACATGGTGTACCGGCATCAGCCGTCCGCGCGACACGCCCCATTCCGGGTCGTCCTCGCCCGCCGGCACGCCCGTGATGAGCTTGATGCCCGGCCAGACGCCCCCGGAGTCCTGCCACCCGCCCCCGGAGCCGCCGAGCCATTCGCCCAGGAGCGCCCGGGCGAGGACCAGACGACGTTCGGACTCCTCCAACGTTCCGGTCAGCGAAGCCGCCTGGCCGGTGGCCCGCATGCAGACGCTGATGAGGGAACCGAGAAGGTTGGTGCTGACCGCGAGACGGGAGCCCTTGGGGATGTCGTTGACGCACGAGCAGATCTCCAGCCCGAGACCGGGGCCGACCACGCGGGCGAGCAACTCCGCCAGGGATTGGCCGGAACCTTCGATGCCGGGCGGGACGATGCCCGAGGCGATCACCGCTGCCTTCAGGAGTCCGAGGTGGTCGCGGGCGAAGTCGAACACGTCGCCCAGCGAGGTCAGGTCGGCGGTCGCGCCCAGGTCGACGGAGGTCAGCCTCAGGACGGGCTCCTCGATCACCCGGAGCCAGGCTCCCACAGGAGGCCGCGGCGCCGCGTCACGGCCGTGCACCCCGAGGTCGACCGAGATGTTCAGGACCTTAGCCCCCTCCGGGTAATCCATCCCGAGGAAGAAGATGTCCGACCAGGCCGAATGGGTGAGGTCCATGCGAACCGGGGTCTGTTCGCGGAGGATCGGGAAGGTCCCGTCGGCGGACCGGACGCGGAGTTCCGGACGGAGACGGAGCGGCTGGTCGGCCGGATGTCCCATGCGGAACATCCACTGGTTGCCGCGGACCGTCCGCACGCTCCGTCGGACCTGGTCGGCCAGCGTCTGGAAGCCGAGCCGGTGGTACGAGGCCGCCAGCGCGGAGCAGAGACCATCCGAAGGACCGTCCGTGGCCTGTGCGGCGAGGAAGGTGTCGATCGCCTCCTCGAACCGCCGCCCCAGCAGGTGCTCGAATCCTTGGAACGGGATCAAGGTCCCCGAGCCCGTCCGGGGCAGACGTGTCGGCAGGTGGAAACGGTGGAGGGCCGCAAGGAAGAACAGGGCCCGCACCCGTTCGTACAGGTTCTCGGCACCCCGTCGGAAGACATCCAACGCAAGGCCGGCGTCCAGCAGATCACCGGCATCCCGACCCTCGGCCCAATCGTCGAGGGACCGGTTCCGGACCGCCGGATCCGGGGACGTGATCTGGGCGACGAGAGGATGAACGGTCACGACCGGTTACACTCCCCGAATCCAGTCGCCGAGGTCAACGGGCACGGAGTCCACCCAAAGACTCGCCTTCGCCGGTCACGCACCTTCAACTTCCGCGCATGGCCCACATCCACGAGAAGATCGATTTCACCGTGGCGATTCTCATCGTCGAGGGACCCAGGGTCCTCGTGATCCACCACCGCAAGCTTGGGAAATGGCTTCCCGTCGGCGGACACGTGGAGTTGGACGAGGACCCGGAGCAGGCGGCGCTGAGGGAAGCGCGGGAGGAAACCGGCCTCGAGGTGGAACTGGTGGGGGAACGTCCTCCCACCACCGAACCGGGCACCCGTGCCCTCATCGCGCCGCGGTTCCTCGACATCCATCGCATCTCCGCGTCCCACGAACACATCGGCATGATCTATTTCGCCCGCCCGCGGTCGGGTTCGCTGACTCTGGCCGCGGCGGAGCACCACGACATCCGATGGTGCACCGCCGACGAACTCGACCGCCTGGAGCCGGCGATGAGCGGCGCGGTCCGTTGGTACTGCCTCAAGGCGTTGGAGGAGTTGGCTGTCACGGGGAACTATTCCCGGCGGAACCCGTAACCGCCTCACATCCCCCGCTGTCTGCGACCGGCGAAGCTCAATCCAACACACAGATCGACATGAAAGCCCTTCACACACTGCTCCGTGGCGGCCGGATCTCCGGACTTTGCGCCATCCTCGCCGTCTCCACCGCCCTGTGCTCGGCCCAAGCGCAGAACGACAACCCGCGCCCCGACCGCCAAGGCGGCGGCCAAGGAGGTCCCGGAGGTCAGGGTGGCCCCGGCGGCCGCGGCAACTTCGATCCGGCCCAGATGCAGCAGCGCATGATGGAGCGGATGCGCGAGGAACTCGGCTTCACCGACGAAACCGAGTGGAAGGCGATCCAGCCGTTGGTCCAGAAGGTGTTTGAGAACCGCGTGTCCGGCGCGGCCGGGATGGGCCGCCTGATGGGACCGGGCCGTCGCGGCGGCAACGACCAGGGCGGCGGCGGCGGCCGTCGCGGCGGCTTCGGCGGATCGAGCCCCGAGGCCGAGGCCCTCCAGAAGACCATCGACGACAACGCCCCGGCGGCCCAGATCAAGGATGCCCTCGCCAAGTACAAGGCCTCGCAGAAGGCCAAGCAGGAGAAGCTGGAAGCGGCCCAGAACGACCTGCGCAAGGTTCTGACGGTCAAGCAGGAGGCGTCCGCCACCCTGCTCGGCCTGCTCAACTGATCGCGAAACGCCGCACGCCCATCCGCCCCCAGGAACACGATGCCCGTCGCCGCCAATCCCGCCGCCGAAACCGCTTCAGACCTCCAGCCGCTGCTGGATGAGATGGTGACGGCGCGCCAGTTGTCCGCCGGCGACCGCGACGAGTTCCTCAGGTCCGGAAAGGCCGCCGCCGGCGAGGCCGACGTCCTTCGGTGGCTGGCGCCGGAATACGGGCTGGAATACTCCTCCCTCGACGCCGTGGAACCGGGTCGGGAACTGCTCGCGCAGTTCCCCGCCCGGGTCCTGATGCGGGAGGAACTCCTGCCCCTGCGCCGCAACGGAGGGACGGTCGAGGTGGCCACCAGCCGCCTGTTCAACACCCAGGGCTTCGACGCCCTGAAGACGCTCACCGGGCTGCGACTGCATCCGGTGCTCGCGCCCACCGAGGCCATCCAGCGCGAACTCAAGAAGCACCTCGGCGTCGGCGCCGACACCATCGGCACCCTCGACGAGGAGAAGTCGATCCAGATCGTCGACGAGGGCGCCGAGGACAACAACCTCGACTCCGACGGCCAGGACGAGGCGTCCATCATCCGTTTCGTCAACCAGGTGCTGAAGGACGCCATCGAACTGCGCGCCTCGGACATCCACCTGGAGCCGTTCGAGGACGAGTTCCGCATCCGGTATCGGATCGATGGCGACCTGCAGGAGATCCCGGTCCCGGCCCAGCTGAAGCAGTTCCAGCCGGCCATCGTCTCCCGCGTCAAGATCCTCAGCCACCTGAACATCGCCGAGAAGCGGTTGCCGCAGGACGGACGCATCAAGGTCCGCATCGACTCCGCCGACGTGGACATCCGCGTCTCGATCATCCCCATGCTCCACGGCGAGGCCGTGGTCATGCGCCTCCTGCGCCAGAACTCATCCCTGCGCGGACTCGGCGACATCGGGATGGCGAAGCGGGATCTCGACTGCTTCCGCCGGGTGCTCGGGCTTCCCCACGGGATCATCCTCGTCACCGGCCCTACCGGCAGCGGCAAGACTTCGACCCTCTACACGGCCCTCAACGAGATCAATGACGCCGTCCGCAAGATCATCACCATCGAGGACCCCGTCGAATACCAGCTCAAGGGCGTCAACCAGATCCAGGTCTCGGAAAAGGCCGGCCTGTCGTTCGCACGCGGATTGCGCTCGATCCTGCGTCACGACCCGGACGTGGTCCTGATCGGCGAGATCCGCGACCAGGAAACCGCCCAGATCGCAGTGCAGGCCTCGCTGACGGGCCACCTGGTCTTCTCCACGCTCCACACCAACGACGCCCCGGGCGCGCTGACACGTCTCGTGGACATGGGTGTTGAGCCCTACCTGGTGGCCTCCTCCCTGGAGGCGGTGCTCGCCCAACGCCTCGTCCGCGTGCTCTGCAAGAAGTGCAAGTCGCCGGACCTGAGCCCGACCGCCGCGGCCTTCAAGTCGCGGCTCGGCCTGCCCGAGGACGCCGTGCTCTACCAGGCCAACGGATGCCGGGACTGCCGCGGGATCGGCTTCCTAGGACGCCACGCCATCTTCGAATGGATGGACACAGACGAGAACATCCGTTCGATGATCCTTTCCCGCGCGTCGACCGACCGGGTCCGCGACGCCGCCCGCCGCGCCGGCATGCGGACCCTCGCCGAGGACGGCTGGAGGTTGGTCGCCCAGGGGATCACCACCGTGGAGGAGGTCCTGAGCGTCACCACGGCCAAGGAGACCGAACAGGCCACGCCCGCCGCGTCACCCGATGCCCCGTCGGCGGCCGAGATCGCGGTGAACCGGAAGTAGACCCGGCATGCCGACCTTCCAGTACAAGGCCCTCCGTGCCGACGGCGGGATCGCCGAAGGCGCCATCGATGCCGGTGGCCGCCCGGACGCCCTGCGCCAGATCCAGTCGCTCGGGCTCAGGCCGCTGCGCCTCACCGAGAAGGCGGGCAAGGACGGCAAGCCGCGTCCTGCCGCATCCGGTGCCGCCAACGCCAACGCCGGCTTCGGTTCCGGCAAGGTCTCCTCGAAGGAGCTCGAGACCTTCACCCGGCTCCTCTCCAGCCTGCTCTCCGCCGGCGTCCCACTGAGCCGTGCCCTCGTCATCCTCGGCAAGGAGGCCTCCTCGCCCGCCGCCGCCGCGAAATGGCGGGAGGTCCACGACCTCGTGGTCGACGGCATGTCGCTGGCCGACGCCATGGCCCGTTCCCCGGAGACCTTCCCGAAGGTCTACACCGCCATGGTCCAGGCCGGCGAGGCGGGCGGCTTCCTCGACCTCGTCCTGGCCCAGATCGCCGACTTCCAATCCCGGGAAAAGGACCTGAAGTCGAAGGTCGCCACCGCGATGATCTATCCGGCGGTGCTGCTGGTTCTCGCGCTGGTCGTGTTGGGTGTCCTGCTGGTCTTCTTCATCCCCAAGTTCCAGACCGTGTTCGCCAGCGTGAAGGGTTCGCTGCCGCTGATCACCCAGTTGATCATCGCCACCAGCCGCGGACTCCGCGAATACGGCCTCGTCTTCCTCGTGGCCGGCCTGGGGGCGTTCTTCGGCCTGCGAACCTGGTTCACCTCCGAGAAGGGACGCCGCTCCTGGGAGGGCATGCTGCTGGACTCCCCGGTGGTCGGCACACTGCTCGCCCAGTTCGCCATGGCCCGGTTCTGCCGCATGCTCGGGACCCTCCTCGGGGCCGGGGTTCCCCTCGTCCAAGGCCTGAACGTCGCCCGCAAGTCCATCGGCAACCAGATCCTCGTCGACGCCGTCGCCGAATCGATCGAGAAGGTCCAACAGGGCGGCCGACTCGGCCAGAGCCTCGCCGAATGCCGCACGCTCTTCCCCGGTTCCGTGATGGAGATGATCTCGGTCGCCGAGGAAAGCGGCCACCTCGACAAGGAACTGGTCCGCATCGCGAACGTCACCGAGGGCGAACTCGACCGACAGCTCAAGACCGCCGTCGCCCTCGCGGAACCCCTCATGCTCTTCATGATCGCCGGCTTCATCGGCATCATCTTCATCGGCATGCTCCTGCCGGTGTTCTCGCTCCAGGACAACATCAAGTAAGCCACAGACCCAGACCTGAACCGTCTCCGCCTCCCCATGAAGATCCCCGCCTCCCCCAGCGCCCCGGAGTCCCGTCGCCGTCGCCGCGGCTTCACCCTCGTCGAGATGCTGCTGGTGATCACCATCATCGGAATCCTCGCGGCCCTGGTGATTCCCAAGATGATGGGACGCTCCGAACAGGCCCGTCAGGCCGCCGTCCGGGCCGACATCGCCGCGGTCAAGACCGCCCTCGACGCGTTCGAGGTCGACAGCGGCTTCTACCCCAAGAACATCAACGACCTCCTCCAGCAGCCCCGCGACGCGAAGAACTGGCGCGGCCCCTACCTGGACAAGATCCCCCAGGACCCCTGGGGCAACGCCTACACCTACGCCTACCCGGGCCGCCACAACGCCAATTCCTTCGACATCTCCTCGTCCGGACCGGACGGGAAGTCCGGCTCCGACGATGACATCGGCAACTGGTCGGCCAAGTGATCGCCGGAAGCGGGGAGGGTTCACGCTCATCGAGCTGGTCCTCGTCCTCGCGCTCCTCGTGATCGCGGTCTCCATCGTGGCGCCACGCATCTCCGGATTCATCCGAGGCCGCGCGGTCCACTCCGAGGCCCACCGCTTGTACTCGCTGCTCCGGGCCGGCCAAGCCCGTGCGATCTCGGACGGCATGCCCGCCATGGTCTGGCTCGATGCCGCCGCCGGCCGCTACGGCCTTGCCGCCGAGACTCCGGCCGGGAAGTCCGATCCGAAGGAACTCGAGTTCATCGCCGACGAAACGATCCGCATTTCCGTAACCACGGGCACGGGGACCTCGGTCACCTTTCGCGACCGCCCCGCCGTCCGATGGCTCCCCGACGGAACCGCGGACGAGGGCAGCCCCGGGCGGGTTGAGCTGAGGGATCCCCTGGGAACCTTCCTGTGGCTGGTGGAGGCCGCCGACCGACGCGGATATGAGATCCAGAACGCGAACAACTAGACACCGACGCTCCGGCTTCACGCTGGCGGAGTTGCTGGCGTCGCTGCTGTTCCTGGCGATCGTCATCCCGGCCGCCGTGCAGGCCCTGCGCGTCGCCAGCCTCTCGGGCACCGTCGCCGCGAGGAAAGGGGCCGCCGCGAGGATCGCCGACCGCGTGCTCAACGAGAGCCTCGTGCTCACCAACTGGTCCAACGCCTCCCAACGCGGAACCGCCCGCGAGGAGAACATCGAATACCGTTGGTCGTTGAGCCGCTCCAACTGGAACATCCCCGACCTCCAGGTGCTCACCGCCGAGGTCACATTCGCCGCCCAGGGGCGCGAGTACGCCGTGCGGCTCTCGACCCTCGCAGATGTCGCCGACCTGAACCCCGGCGCCTCCTCCTCCACCCTTTCCGCCGCGTCCACCCGTTGAACGCCAGGAATTCCATCGGGACCACGGTCCAGGGCGCACGACGCCGCTCCGGGTTCACGCTGATCGAGTTGATCCTGGCGATTGGTCTCGCGGCGATCGTCCTGGTCGCCGTGAACGGAGCCTTCTTCGGTGCGGTCCGTCTGAGGAACCGGACCGCCGAGACCATCGACGCGGCCGCTCCGATGGACCAGGCGGCCGAGATCCTGCGCCGCGACCTGGCCTGCGCCGTAGCGCCCAAGCCGGACGGCCTCATGTC
>CAIYXO010000905.1 GCA_903930165.1 uncultured Verrucomicrobiota bacterium
CCGGGTGAAAGGGACTCCAGTGTCACCGGGTGGTCCGGATGCGGCTTCAGGATCTCCTCCTTCTTGCCGACGACGAGGATCACGGTCTTGTCCGGCGTGAGGTGCTTGGCGGCGACGCGCTGGACATCGGCGGCAGACACCGACTCCAGCTTGCGCCGGTAGGATTTCCAGAAGCCGGGATCCTTCTGGAAGCGGCCCGTGAACTCGTCCCGGGCGAAGATCGCGGCGACCTTGCCCTGGGTGTTGAAGTTCTCCGGGAAGGTGTCGATGAAGGACCGCTTGGCGGTCTGGAGCTCGGTGTCGGTGACCGGTTGGGCGACGATCTTCCGCATCTCCTCGAGGACGATGGACGAGGCGTAGGCGACCGTGCGGCTCTTGCTCTGGAACGCTGCGCGGAAGGTGGACGGATACCAGGTGCCCCCGGGGAAGCCGCTGCCGGCGGCGTAGGCGAGGCCTTCGTCGTCGCGGACGCGGCTCATGATGCGGGCGGTGAATCCGCCGCCGCCGAGGATGTCGTTCATCACCATGATGGCGGGATAGTCCGGGTCGTCGCGCATCACGCCCGGCAACACCAGGGACACGCGGCCCTGTGGGACGTCCTTGTCGGCGATGTAGACGCCTGGGGCGGCCTGGGTGGGCTTGTTGGGGATGGGAGGCGGGATCTCGCCGCGGTAGGGCCAGTCGGCGAAGAGGGCCTCGAGACGGCGGACCATGTCCTCGCGGTCGAAGTCGCCGCTGGCGGCGATGGTGAAGTTGGCGGGGTGGAACCACTTCCGGTGGAACGCGGCGAGTTCGTCGCGGGTGATCGCCGTGACGCTGGCCCCGGTTGGCTGGCGGCTGGCCCAGAAGTCCTTGCCGAGGGTGAGGATCGAGAGCTCGAGGCCCTCGATGTCGGCGGAGTCGTCGTTCCGCTGCTTCAGTTCCTGGAGGATCTGTTGGCGCCGCAACTCGACCTTGTCGGCCTGGAAGCGCGGGTTGGACAGGACGTCCTTGAGCAGCCGCAGGCCTTCGTCGAGATCCTTGGAAAGGAGGTTCAGGGAGACCGAGCCGGAATCGCCGCCGATGCCGGAGCCCAGTTGTGCGGCCAGGAAGGCGAGGCGTTCCTCCATCGCCTCCGCGGATTTGTCTCCGGCACCGCCGCGCACGAGCAGGGCGCCGGTGAACACGGCGAGACCCTCGCGGCCGGCCGGATCCAGATAGGTTCCGGTCCGCACGGTGACCTGGATGGTGACAAGGGGCAGTTCGCGGTCGGGAACGACATAGGCGACCGGGCCGGACTTGAGCGGGACGCGGAACTTGGCGGGATCCGGTGCCTCGTAGTCGAGGGCGGGGAAGGACAGCTTCTCGGGACGGTCGGGGATCTCCGCGGCGTGGAGGGCGGCGAGCGCGACCAGCGGGATCAGGGCGCGGAACAGCATGGGCACACCATCCGTTCGCCGGGCGGGACCTGCAAGTCCGGCGGCGAGCCGGCCCGGGTTGGGCCGCGCCCTGGTCGGAGTCGGGTCGGGGCGCATTCGGGATTCCAGATTTTGGATTCGTCAATTCCTCCC
>CAIYXO010000906.1 GCA_903930165.1 uncultured Verrucomicrobiota bacterium
GCAGGCCTCGGAGAGCGCCTCGGCGCTGACCCGCAAGCTGCTCGCGTTCTCGCGCAAGCAGGTGCTCCAGCCCCGCCCCGTCCAACTCAACGAGCATGTCCTCTCCCTGCAGGACATGCTGACCCGGCTCATCGGTGAGCAGGTGGAACTGCGTTTCGAGCTGGGGCCCGGCGCACCGACGGTGCTGGGTGATCCCTCGGGAATCGAACAGGTCATCCTCAACCTCGCCCTCAACGCACGTGACGCGATGCCCGCCGGCGGCGTCGTGACCATCGGGACCCTGGTTCGTGAACTGGCCGCGCCGATGCCCCGGAACTCCGATCCGGCACCGCCGGGCCGATACCTGGAGCTGTCGGTGAGCGACACCGGCACCGGGATGACCGAGGAGGTCCGCGCACGCATCTTCGAGCCGTTCTTCACCACCAAGGAGCCGGGCAAGGGGACCGGCCTGGGGCTCTCGACGGTGTTGGCGATCCTGCGTCAGCACGGTGGCTGGATCGACGTCCGGAGCCGCCTCGGCGAAGGCACCGTGGTCACGGCCTATTTCCCGGTCATCGAGACCGCGGCGCCGCCCGTGCTGCATGTGGCGGTCCCGTCCCTTCCGGCGGTGTCGGGCAGGAAGGTTCTGCTGGTGGAGGACGAGGAGTCGGTCCGCTCCTACGCCCGCATCGTGCTCACCCGTGCGGGTTTCCAGGTGACCGAGGCGGAGAACGGGGACACCGCACTGGAGCTTTGGACGCGTGCCGATGGCGGATTCGGCCTGGTGGTCACCGACATGATCATGCCGGGAAGCCTGTCCGGGGGCGCGCTGGCGCTGGAGTTGCGGCGGTGCAACCCCAAGGTTCCCATCCTGTTCATCAGCGGCTACTCCGCGGAGTTGTCCGACCATGAGCTGGTCCACGAGTCGGTTTTCCTCGCCAAACCGTTCTCGCCGGGCGCCTTCCTGGCGAAGGTCCAAAGCTGCCTGCAGGACCCCGTCGGAACCGGCGGCTGACGGATTTGCTTCCAGCCCCGTGAGGTCCCGCCATGCTTTGCCCATGGATCAACAGGACCAGCTCCGTGAACTCTTCCGCATGCAGAAGGCGCTCAACCAGCGGATCGGCGTCGTCACCGAAGGCATGTCCGAGGCCGACAAGACCAAGTGGGTCCTCAACTACACGCGGGCCATGACCCAGGAGTTGGCGGAACTGACCGACAGCGTCCCGTGGAAGTGGTGGGCGAAGTACCAGAAGTTCGACGAGCAGAACGCCAGGGTCGAGGTCGTCGACCTCCTGCACTTTCTGATCAGCCTCGCCCAGGTCCTGGGAATGAGCGCCGACGACGTCTTCGCGGCCTACGTCAAGAAGAACGAGGTCAACTTCAAGCGCCAGGACAGCGGCTACACGGCGAAGGACGCCGAAGACTCGAGGCACATTTGATCCCGGCCGGACTTGGGCTAGATAGGCCCCATGACTGGTGATCGAATCCCGAAGCTCTGGCTGCGGCTGATCCTCGGCCTGGTGTTCTCCGGGGCGGTGGTCCTCGGTTCCGATTTCCGCGTCGAGTTGGAGCGGCTCCAAACCCAGCTGGAGGCGCGTCCCGCCGACACGACCCTGCTCCTGAAGCTGGGGAAGCTCTGCCACAACGAGTCCGCCCTGGGCCAGTCGGACGCCCGGGAGACCGAGAAGCTCGCCCTCCGCTACCTGGTCCGGCTCCGCGAACTCCAGCCCACCAACGCGTTCGCCCGAGCCCTCCTCGGCAGCACGAGGACGCTCGGAGCCCGCCATGCCTTCCTTCCGACCACCAAGCTCCGGATGGTGCGCGAGGGATTGAAGGAAATGGACGCCGCCGTGGAGGAGGCGTCGGAGGAGCCCGACGTCCGCTTCACCAGGGCTGCCAACAACGTCTTCCTTCCCGACCTCTTCGGCCGGAGGGAGACGGTCGTTGCGGATTTCCTCTGGCTTTCGGAGAAGGTGGCCGCGGAGCCGGCCCGGTTCGGGGAGGAGTTCCGCCAGTATGTGGCCCTCTACCATGGAATCGCGGCGCGTCGGTACGGCGAGTTGGACAAGGCGGCGCGGCTGTGGCAGTCAGGTCTGGCCATCAACCCAGGCTCCAAGGTGGCCGAACTCATCCGACTGGAACAATCCCGAAAGCCCTCCTGATGCCCCTCTCCAAACCTCGTCTCGCCGACTCCCTCATCCGCAGGATCCCGCCGAGCCATCGGGCGGACCTCTCCGGCATCC
>CAIYXO010000907.1 GCA_903930165.1 uncultured Verrucomicrobiota bacterium
ACCAGCACCAGGCGCGCGCCAGGCTCCAGGGACCGGCCAGCGCCTGGGGAAGGGCGTTGGTCGCCGCACGATCCAGCTGCGCGGAGGCCGAGGTCAGCAGCGCGAGGCCCTCCGGACCGGGGGCGTTGGTGCCGCGAAGTCCCTGGAACTGGCGCAACAGCACCTGGGCGAGTCGGATCCGGACCGGTGCCGACTCCGTCTCCGCGGCCGCCCCGGCCAGGGCGCGTTCGAGCTGTTCCCGGGCACGGGAGAGTTCGCCGCCGCGGATCCACCAGTCGGACAGCCTCTCGATCGCTTCCAGCCGCCACGGCGTGGGCACCTCGGACGCGAGGTTCTCCTCGAAGGCCGCCGTTGCCTGACCCGGCTGCCCGGCCTCGAAGAGGAGCCGTCCGAGGAGGGCCGAGGACTCCGGACGCTGGGCGGCGAGGGTCGGCTCGCCCGCCAGCCGCCTCAACTCGACGGCGGTGGTCACTGCGGACTCCCGGTCGCCGAGCATCTCCAGCGCCCGCAACTCCATGCGGACCCGCCGCCAGTTCTCGGCGGGTGTCCGTGCGAACGCGGCCGAATCCTGGGTCGATTTGCGTGCGGCGGCCGGGTCCTTCAGGGCCAGCTTCGTCTCCGCTCCCAGCAGGAGTCCCGAGAAGAGCACCGCCCTGGGTTCCCGGGTCGCCAACGCCCGCCGGAACGGGCCGTCGGCCCGGTCGAGCGTCGTGGCGGCACGGGCCGGATCGCCCGCGGCCAACCAGGCACCCGCCTCGCGCAGCGCCGCGTCGGCCGAAAGCTCGCCCTCCGGGAAGGCGGACTGGAACGCCGCGAACACCGCGGCCGCGCCGGCGTTGTCCCCGCGTTCCAGGTCCGACTCGCCCCGGGCGAAAAGTGCGCGTCGGACGGCCGCAGGCCGCAGCGTCGAGTTGGGGAAGCGGTTGGTGAACTCGCCGAACTCGCCGGCGGCGCGGGCATGGGATCCCGCCACGAATGCCCGGAGCGCCGCGTCGTAGGCGTTCTGCTCCGCCGCGTCCGCCGCGGTTGCGCGCGACAACGCCGGCCACACGGCGGCGACCACGATGGCCACGAGCCATCGCCAGTTCCGATGTGTCCGGTTCAGCATGGGCGGAGTGTCCCGTGACGGACTCGACGGGGCAAGCGCCGGTGATCCCGCCCGGCTGCTGCAGGTTTTCCACGCGTGCCTTGCCTCCCACCCCGTCCCGCCTAGCCTTTCCCCATGCAGGTCGCGAACGCGGTGACCGGTTGCTGGAAGGGTGTCTGGGACGAGGCGGGCGTGGCCCATTGGGCCGCCGGCCTCCGCCGCCGACTCGCGGCGCCGTCGGTCACGCTCGGGCTGGTCTATCTCAGCCCGGACCATTTCGATCGGGCCGCCGAGGTCCTGGAGGTGCTCCGCCTGCATGCCCGGATCCCGCTCCTGGTCGGCTGCTCCGGATCCGGACTGGTCTGCGACGGCGAGGAGCGCGAAGGGGAAGCGGGCATCGTCCTGGCCCTGCACCACCTGCCGGGAGCCCGTCTGAAGGCGAGCCACCTGGCCTCCGCGGACCTTGAAGGACTTTCCGACCCCGCCGACCTGAGGGAGGCGCTGGGCGTGACGGATTCCCTGCCGAACGCCTGGCTGATTCTCGGCTCGCCGTCCGGCTTGCCGGGTGAGGCCTGGGTTCGCCGGTGGAACGCCGCCTTTCCCGGCGTACCCGCACTCGGCGGATTGGCGAGCGGCACGGTCTCCCCATTGGCGGTCCAGCTCTACCTCGACGGCGAGGTCCACGAGGAAGGCCTCGTGGCGCTGGAGGTCGGCGGCGAAATCACGATCGAACCGCTCGTCTCGCAGGGCTGCATGCCGATCGGACAGTCCTGGGTGATCACCCGTTCCGACCGGAACTTCATCCTCGGCCTCGGTAACAGACCCGCGTACTCGGTCCTGGTGGACACCTTCAACGGCCTGACCCCGGAGGAACAGGCCCGCAGCCAGAACAACCTCTTCATCGGCCTCGCCAACAACGAATACCATGAGGAGTTCCAGGCCGGGGATTTCCTGATCCGAAACCTCCTCGGGGCCGATCCGGGCAGCGGCGTCCTGGCGGTCGGCGCCTATCCCCGGACCGGCCAGACCCTGCAGTTCCATCGGCGTGACGCCACCGCCGCCGGGCAGGAGCTGGGACGGTTGCTGGAAGGGCTGCGGGAGCGGCTCCGCGGTCGCTCGGTCCACGGCGGACTGATGTGCCTCTGCCTCGGCCGCGGAGCGCGGATGTTCGGCCGCCCCGACCCGGATGCGGCCCTGGTGCAGGAGCAGTTGGGTCCGCTTCCGGTGGCTGGCTTCTTCGGGAACGGCGAGATCGGCCCGGTGGGCGACGGCAACTTCCTGCACGGCTACACCGCGGTGCTCGGCCTGTTCGTCTCGCGGGACGCGGATCCGGGCTGAGCTGTTCGGAAGCGACCCTCACGCAAACCCGCGAAGCCGCGGAAGCACGGGAAGGGGAAGGGATTTCGTCGGCGGGTGAAACGAGCACTCGCACAGGGCATCCGCATCGGCCCCGTGTCCGGTTCCCATTTGGCGTGTTGGCGTGAGGTCCGTCTTCGCGTCCGTGCCGTGAGGCTTCCGGCGGCCGGCTTCAGCGATGTCGTTCCTCGGCCAGGAGGGCCTCGAGGGCGGCGTACTCTTCGGTCAGCTCGGGTATCCGCTTCGTGATCGTCTCCCAGTCCAAGGCCCGCGCCGCGTTCTCCAGCGCCCCTGCGACGAGGCCAAGTCTCCGTGCGCCGAGGTTGTTGGCGCTTCCCTTGAGCGTGTGGGCCGCGATGCGCAACGGCTCGGACTCGCGGTTCCCGGCGGCCTCGACCGCCTCACGAAGCCGGAGCGGGGTGTCGCGGCAGAAGACGTCGAGGATCTCGACGACGGGATCCGGTTCGCCGGAGACCCGCAGTCCGCGGAGCGTGTCCAGCAGCGAGGGATCCAACCGCGGCGCGTTGGGTTCGGCCAGGACCGTGGGGGCCTGGGCCGGGCCCGTGGCCTCGCCGACGGCGCGTCGGAGAACCAGCGGCAGCTGGGCGTGGTCCAACGGCTTGGTCAGGAACTCGTCCATGCCTGCCGCGAGGCAGCGTTCCCGGTCGCCGGTCATCGCGTTGGCTGTCAGCGCGATCAGGAAGGCCGGCGGCCGGCTTCCAAACCTGCGGTCCGCCTCCATGCGCCGGATCTCCCGGGCGGTCTCGTAGCCGTCCAGCTCCGGCATCTGGCAGTCCAGGAAGACCGCGTCGTACGGATCCCGTGCCAACGCCTCCAGCGTCTGACGGCCGTTGGAGGCGACGACCACCGAGTGGCCGAGCCGCTTCAGCTGGATCACCGCCAGCTTCTGGTTCACCACGTTGTCCTCGGCGAGGAGGATGCGGAGCGGACGTCCCTGCGGGGCCACACGCTGCGGGGCGGCTTCCACGACGTTGGTGGTCGCGATGAGGCTCTCGCCGGCCGCCAGGGCGCGGAGGGCCTCGCGCAGACGGGCCTGCTTGAAGGGTTTGATGAGGTGCCCCTCGATGCCGACGGTCCGGAGCAGCGCGGGATCCGGCCGCTGGGACACGGGCGCCACCAGGACGATCTTCACCCGCGCGATGGAATCCTCGGCGTGGATGTCGTGTGCCAGTGTCAGGGCGTCCATGTCCGGCAACTGCAGGTCCAGGAACGTCGCGTCGAACGGTTCGCCCTCGGCGGCCGCCTTCCTCAGGGCGTCCAGGGCCTCGCCGGCCGAGCCGACGGCCTGCGCCCGGATGCCGAGCGGTCCGACCTCGTGGAGGAAGCATTCGCCGGTGCCGGGATGGTCGTCGGCGAAGAGAATCCGGATCGGCGGGAGGGACGGCGGTGCCGCCGCAGGCGTCACGATCTCGAACGGGGCCGAAAGGGTGAACGTGGACCCGTGGCCCTCGAGGCTCTCGACGCTGATCTCCCCTCCCATGCGACGTGCCAGCCCGCGCGAGATCGAAAGTCCGAGGCCCGTGCCGCCGAACCGGCGCGTGGTGGAGCCGTCCGCCTGGGTGAACTCCTGGAAGATCCTGGAGATCTCGGATTCGCGGATGCCGATGCCGGTGTCGCGAACACGGCAGTCGATCCGGGCCCGGCCCGCGTCGATCGGCGTCACGTCGACCGTGACCGCGACCTCGCCCGCGGTGGTGAACTTGATCGCGTTGCCGATGAGGTTGGTGATGATCTGGCGCACGCGGCCCGGGTCGCCGCGGAGCAGGAGCGGCAGCCGGTGGTCGATCCGGGTGGTGACCTCCACGCCCTTCCCGTGGGCCAGTTCGACAAGCAGCTCCACCGTGTCCTCCACCAGGGCCCGGTAGTCGAACTCGATCGACTCGAATGTCAGCTTCCCGCTCTCGACCTTCGAGAAGTCGAGGATGTCGTTCAGCACCTTGAGCAGGTTCTGCGCGCTGTGGAGCATGGTGCTCGCGTACTCGCGCTGCTCCGGGGTCAGCGGCGTGTCGAGGAGCACGTTGGCGAACCCGATGATGCCGTTCATCGGCGTCCGGATCTCGTGGGAGGTGTTCGCGAGGAACCGGGACTTGGCCCTCGCCGATTCCAAAGCCTCGTCGCGCGCGGCGGCGAGGGCCACGTTGGCGTCGTGCAACGCCTTCTCGGCCTGCTTGCGCTGGGTGATGTCCTCGACGGTGCCCTCGTAGAAGCGGAGCGCCCCGGCGGCGTCCCGGACGGCACGCGCGTTCTCGCTGATCCAGATCTTCCTGCGGTCCTTGCGGTACACCTCGCTCTCGAAGTGCTCGATCTTGTCGTGCTCCGCGAGCAGCGAACGGAATCGGTCCCGCTGCCGCGGGTCCACGTAGAGCTGGTGCTCGATGTCGGTGCGGCTCCGGGTGAGCTCCTCGACGCTCTCGAACCCGTACATCCGGGCCAGCGCGAGGTTGGCGTTGATGTACTTGCCGTCCGGGCTGGTCTGGAAGATGCCGTCGACGGCGTTCTGCACGAGTCCGCGGTAGTTGGCCTCGGTCTTTTCCAGCTTCTCCTGCGCCTCCTTGAGCTCGGTGATGTCCCGCGAGATGCCGCAGGTGCCGATGATCTCGCCGGCAGGGCCGCGGAGGACGATCTTGCTCGTGAGGCTCCAGGTGACGCGGCCGTCCCGGCGGGTCTCCTTCTCCAGCTTCCCCAGGATCGGTTGGCCGGTCCGAAGGATCTGCTCCTCGTCGGCACGCGCGGAGTCCGCGTGTGCCGGGTCGAAGAAGTCGTGGTCGGTCTTGCCGACCAACTGCGTGGGATCCTCCAGCCCCACCCGACGCGCCAACGCGCGGCTGGCGCGGGTGATCCGGGAATTCCGGTCCTTGAAGTAGATCGCGTCCGGCGCGCTTTCGAGCAGCGCGTGCAGCAGGTCCCTTTCGTGTGCGAGCTGTTCCTCGAAGAGCTTCTCCTGGGTGACCTCCCAGAACGACCCCTGCACGCCCACGGGCTGGCCGTTGGCGTCCAAAAGCGGCGTCTTCACCACGTGGAACCAGTGGCGTCCGCCGTCCGGGGTTACGTTGTATTCCGTTCCCTCGACCACCTCGCCGGTGGACACCACCCGGCGGTCGTCTGCGACGTACTTCTCCGCGAGATCCTGCCGGAAGAGGTCGAAGTCGGTGCGGCCGAGGAGCTGCTCGCGGGTGCGGCCCAGCATGCGGCAGAAGGCCCGGTTGACGAAGGTGAAGCGGCCGGTGAGGTCCTTCCGGAAGATGTTCTGGGGAAGGGACTCCACGAGCGACTGGAAGAACGCCTCGTTGTCGCGGAGCAGGGATTCGGCCTGCCGTTGCTGCGCGGTGGTGGCGGCGAGACGGGTTTCGTTCCGGCGAAGCTCGATGTGGCCGGCGACCTGGTGAGCAACGGTCTGAAGGCCCGCACGTTGACCCGGGTTCAGCCGGCGCGGGGAACGGTCTAGGAGGACGACGACGCCGAACTGTTCCCCGACATACGACCGCACCGGGATGCAGGCGAGCCAACGCCATTCGCCCGGGAGACGTCCCGGTTCTCGGATCTCTCGCCAGTCCTCGGTGCCGGCGGCCAGTTCGGCGACGGATTCGGCGACGGCCTGGAAGAGGGTTCTTTCGCAGCCGGCGTGACCGGAGGGATCGAGCCGGGCCGGAGGTCCCAGCGCGATGAACGCGGCCGGCGTGAAGCTGACCTGCGCCGCCAGATTCGCCAGATCGTCGAACGCGCCTCCTGGAGGGAACTCCGAGGCGTCGGGGGTCGGATCGCTCATCGACCGGGGACCGTAGGGCGACACCTTTCCGTTGCCCATCGTGAAACCGGGGACAATCCGTGATTGGCCAGGGCTCCGGGAGTCGCATTCCGGGAGCGTCCGACCGGCTTTCGCGGTGGTTCCGGAGACGTCTCGGAGAGGAGCCTTCCGAAACTTTTTCTCAAAAGCGCTTTGACACTTCGTCCGGCGTTCCTAAAGTGCGCGCCGCTTTCGGGCCTAGTGGGGTCGTAGCTCAGTTGGTAGAGCACCACAATGGCATTGTGGGGGTCAGGAGTTCGAATCTCCTCGGCTCCACCACTTCAGCCCGGAGGCGGTCGGTGACCGGCTGAAATCCCCGCAGGCGACTGCGGGTTTTTTGTTGGGGTCATGGAGTGGCCCAGGTACAGCCGCCCTCCAGCCGGCCTTCCTGGATGAAGATCCTGAAGGATTTCGACGGTCGGAATCCCGCAGGTTCGGCCGGGCCGATTCCTTCCAGTCGGCAGGTCCGGAGACCTGGACTTTCTTCGGCGCATCGGAAGGCATGGCGCCCGCTTGGACAGATCTCCATCCTGTCGGCTGACGTCATAAGGAAATCATGAAGCGTCCACGTGCATTCTTCCTGGTGGCGGCTTGGTATGCCCTCGCCATCTTCCTTGAACTGGCACCGCTTTTTCGCCCCGTGCAGTCCCAGAAGGGAGCCTCGTCCCAGGCGATCCTCTTCACCTCGCTTCTGCCGCCTGCAGGTCTTCTCCTGATGATCTGGCTGGTCGTCGGCCTGGTGAAGCTCAAGCGCTTCCACAGGTGGTTCGCCGTCGGCTTCTTCTGCGTTCGGACCCTCTTTCTCGTCTGGAGCCTGACCGCGTTGCTGGGCGGTCCCTCGGTGCAGCTTCCGCTCCACCCCAGGGGCTACGTCTTCTTCATCACGACGAACCTGCTCTGCGCCTGGTATCTCTCGCGGCCCGGCTTCCGGGAGCTGGCCGACCGGTTCGTGGCGGAGCGCGAGAAGGCGGCCCATTCGAGGATGATGCAGAAGGCCGCCGAGTGGCGGATCCGGGCGGAGTCGCGACGCAGGAACCGGTGAGCGGCCGGCTATGATGGAGCCGGGTCGCAGGTTGCCTGTGGCTACCGTCCCATGCCGCAGGGCCGGGGCAGCTTTCCCTTTGGTCCAAATCCCCGGCGTGGTATCGGTCCGCCGGCCCGGGGTCCGGCCAACCCCGTCCGGGTGGACGGGCGGCCGCCGACGGTCCGTTTTTCCGTTTTGCCGCAACGAGATCCATGAAGGCCGCCGTGTTGCACGGACGCGAGGACGTCCGCATCGAGGATGTCCCGGAACTTCCGCTCCAACCGGGGGAGCTGCGGATCCGGATCGGGGCCGCGTTGACCTGCGGCACGGACCTGAAGGTCTACCGCCGCGGCTACCACGCCCGGATGCTGAAGCCCCCGTGCGTGTTCGGGCATGAGTTGGCCGGAACCGTTTGCGAGGTGTCCCCGGAAGCGCACGGCTGGTCGGTCGGCGACCGCGTCGTCTGTGCGAACTCCGCACCTTGCGGCGGTTGCCCGTCCTGTCGACGCGGGCAGGAGAACCTCTGCGACGACCTCCTCTTCCTGAACGGCGCCTATTCGGAGTCCATCGTGGTTCCGGCGCGTCTGGTCCGGAAGAACCTGCTGCGGCTGCGTCCGGACACCGCGTTCGAGTCCGCGGCGCTCACGGAGCCGCTCGCCTGCGTGGTCCAGGGTGTCGACGACCTGCGGTTGGCCGCGGGCGAGCGGGTTCTGGTGCTGGGCGCGGGGCCCATTGGGCTGTTCGCCGTGGCCTTGGCCCACCACGCGGGGTGTACCGTCGCGGTGGCCGGCCGAGGCGAGTCGCGTCTGGCACTGGCCCGGCGGTTGGGCGCGGCCTCGGTCGTGGACATGCAGGCCAGGGAAGACCTGGAGCCGGCGATCCGCGACGGACTGCCCCATGCGGAGTTCGATGTGGTCTTCGAGGCGGTGGGGAAACCCTCCGCCTGGGAGTCCGCGACGCGGTTGGTGCGGAAGGGTGGGCGGGTCAACTTCTTCGGCGGCTGCCCGGGCGGCACGTCGGTCCAGTTCGACACCGGCCTGATCCACTACTCGAACCTGACGCTCCTCGCATCTTTCCACCACACGCCGAAGACCATCCGTCGGGCGCTGGAACTGATCGAGGCCGGCGTGATCCGATCCTCCGACTTCGTCGACGGCCAGGCGCGCTTGGACGATTTGCCCGGGCTCTTCGCCTCGATGGCGACGGGCAACCGGGCGGTGAAGACATTGGTCCGGCCCTGAGCGGGGAGGGGGCTCCTTGGGAGTGTGAGTTGACGCGAGACCGCAGCGCGACAGGTCTCCACAATCCGAAAGCAAGGAATGGACAGGGCGAGTGTCGAAACGGTTAAATGGCTCGTCCCACGTCCGTCATCACACAGCATCTGTCATCCTTCAGTACCCATCCACGAACCACTATGAGCAACGGAAGTAACGAGGGCATCGCGCCCAACGCAAAGCGGCTGCTTTTCGCCGGAGTCATGGCGATCCTAGCCGCGGGAATCGGCTTTGGAATCCGGGGCGGCATCCTCGCCAACTGGGCGGCCGACTTCGGATTCACCGGTGCCCAGCTGGGTGCCATCGGTGGCGCCGGTTTCACGGGCTTCTGCTTCGGAATCATCATCGGCGGCGTGATCGTGGACAAGATCGGCTACGGCAAGCTGGTGGTCGCG
>CAIYXO010000908.1 GCA_903930165.1 uncultured Verrucomicrobiota bacterium
AGGCCGCGCTTGAGAAGGATCGGAAGGCCGGTCTTCGCCGCGGCGATCAGCAGCTGGAAGTTCTGCGCGTTGCGGGCGCCGATCTGGAGGATGTCGGCGTACTCCGCCACCAGGTCGACGTGGTCCTCGGAGAGCAGTTCGGTGATGACCGCCAACCCGGTGGCCTTCCGGGCCTTTGCGAGGAGCTTAAGGCCCTTCTCGCCGAGGCCCTGGAACTCGTAGGGAGAGGTCCGGGGCTTGAAGGCTCCACCGCGCAGGACCTTGGCCCCGGCCTTGGCCACCGCCTCGGCCGTGGTCATCAGCTGCGTCTCGCCCTCCACCGAACACGGTCCCGCCATCACGACGACCTCGGGGCCGCCGATGACGACGTTCTTTCCGACGCGGATGGTGCTGTTCGCCGGATGGGCCTCACGGCTTACCAGCTTGAAGCGCTTCTGGACCGGCGTGACGGATTCCACCTGCGGCCAGGCGCGCAGCGTCTCCAGGGAAGGCTGGCTGGCCTCGTCGCCGATGGCGCCGATGACGGTGCGGGATACCCCGCGCATCACGTGCGGCTTGTAGCCGAGTCGGCGGATCTCCTTGAGGACGGCGGTCTCGTCGGTACGGCGGGTCTGGGGCTTGAGTACGATGATCATGAGGTGCGTGGTGTTCCGCGCGTCATCGCCTCCGGTCCTGATGGGAACCGCAGGCGGTGGCCTGCGGCTTTGGTGTTCAGGAAGGGTTCATTCCATGACACGGCCGCAGCGCCGGGTCCCGTAAAAGGACCCGTAGCCAAAAAAGCATGCGCTGTGGAAGTTCATGAACCCGGACGAGAAAGGATCGCAAACTCCATCTCCAGTCAATGCCCGGGTTCCCCGGGATCCGGGTCCTGAAGCCGGTTCCAGCGCTCCAGTCGCGCCTTCGATTCCGCGGCCTCGCCGGCGTCCGCGCAGAAGCGGTGGAGGTCCCAGGTGTCGGCGAAGACCCGTCCGCGACGAAGACCCAATCCCGCGCGCAGGGCCGCCTCCAGCGAGCTGATCCGCGGCGGGGCGTAGTCTCCGGAGGCCCGCAATGCCTCCATCGCACCGTTGCCGTCCCGGGTCGGGATCAGCGTCACGACGTCCGCCCCGCAGTCGAAGGCATGCCGTGTCGATCGTATCGCCCAATCGAGACCGGTCTCCTCGTCCATGAAGGGCGGTCGGAGCAGCACGAACACGCGGATGTCGACGCCTTCCCGTTTCAGGAAATCGCAGGCGCGGGCGAACTCCGGCAGACCGAATCCCTTGTTCAGGCGTTCGAGGACTTCCGGATGGGCCGTCTCCAGTCCCATCGCGACTTCAAGCCGTGTCTCACAGCCCAAGGCGTCCCGGAAGGGGAGGATCCGTGGACCGACGAGTGTCGGATGGCATTCCACGACCAGACGCCGGAAGGACGAGGCGCGACGGGCGATCCCATCGAGGTCCTCGCGGGGAATGGCACCGGAGTCGAAGAAAGAGCCGGCATTGTAGAGCTTGAGCCAGTCGGGTCGCACCGGACTCGACGCGGAGTCCGCCGCCAGGGCGTCGTCGATCTGCCTGAGGACATCGCCGGGCCGGATCGGGTGGCCGAGGGTGTGCCGCCATAGATCGCACATCAGGCAACGCCAGGGGCACTCGCGGTTCGTCAGGAACAGGGTGAGTATCGAGGCGAAGCCACCCAAGCCGTCGGGCTCGGTTTCCCTCAGGCTGTGCGACACCCGTTGCGGAGACAGGTCGGCATCCCGCGCGATGCCCTGACGTCGATCCAGGATCCAACGGGTGCGCTCCCGGAATGTGAGGGGATAGGACTCCGGCATGACGCGCGGATTGAAAGGGATCCGCGCGTGCCCAACAGCTCCAAACGTCATCGGTTCCGCTGTGTTGTCGGGTTCGGTTGAGGGCCCTGGCCGACGCGGAAAACTCCGGGGTGGACTCGCGGACGAGTTCCGTCGCAACTTTTCGGGGCGGATGACGTTGTACCAGCGTCGTCACGCCGATGTCCTTCACTCCCCTCAAAACCGTCCTCGAACGCGCCGGGTTGCTCACCCCCGCGCAGTTCGAACATTGGAACGCCGCCTGGCGGGGTTCCCGGGAGTCCGGCGGCACGGGAACCCGACTCGCCTTCTTCGCCCGCGAGTCGGGCGCCTCGGAGGAGGTCTTCCTCCAGAAGCTGGCCCCGGCGCTCGGATGCCGCTTCGTGGAGTTGGCCAAGGCCACCATTCCTGCGGAAGCCCGCAAGCGCATCAGCACCAAGGTCGCCTTCCAGCACAACGTCATCCCTCTGGCCGAGGAGTCCGGG
>CAIYXO010000909.1 GCA_903930165.1 uncultured Verrucomicrobiota bacterium
GAGCAGGGGCGGCAGGAACAGGAAGAAGATGACCTCGGGGTCCAGGGGGAGAGCCGGGAAATGGGGCACCAGACCCAACATCAGGCCGCCGAGCACGAAAAGGATCGGCTCCGCCATGCCCAGCCGGGTGGCGACCGGTGAGAGGATCGCCACGCAGGCGATCAGGATCAGGACGTTCTGGATTTCGTGCATGGCGTTCAGCGCTGGTTCACGCGGCCTGCACGGAACGGAGCGCGACCCCGCGCCCGGCGGCGATCGCCTCGAGCTCGGGACGGTCGATCAGCAGGGTCTTGCCGGCCTCGAAGGCGAGGACGGAGACCCCATGTGCGGCGCAGGTTTCCACGGTCTTCGGGCCGACGCAGGGGAGGTCGAACCGCATGTCGTGGTTTTCCCGCGCGACCTTGACCGCGACGGCACCGCCACCCTTGCCGGCGAGCCTTCCCCCGCGTTCCAGGCAGGCGTCCGTGCCCTCGAATCCCTCCACGGCCAATGTCGATCCGCCCTTCACCACGACCGTCTGCCCGATCTCGAGCAGTGAGACGCCCTTGGCCATGCGCAGCCCGAAGACGATGTCGGATTCCGCCTCCTTCGAGACCTTGGCCCCGGCGGCGTATCCCGGTCCGGGCATCCAGGGCTGCAGCCATGGGACAGCGGGCACCAGTTCGACACCGTCCTTCGCCAACTCGTCGCCGATCGCGCCGAAGATGGTGTGGGCGTTCTTCTCCTTGAGGCGAAGCATCAGCGACATCGCCCTCAGGTCCGGCCGAAGGTCGAAGAGGTTCTTCGGCGCGATCTGGCCCAGCATGACGCAGCGGGTGACGCCACGCTCCGTGAACGCCCGGATCATCCGCGAAAGCTGTCCGACCCGGGTCCAGACCATCGCGTCGACCTCCTTCTCCAGCGCCGGGTCGGTCTCGCCCTCGAATCCGACGGCCAGCACCGGGTCGCCTCGACGACGGGCCTCCCGGGCGAATAGGAATGGAAGCGTCCGGCTGCCGGCGATGAGTCCGATCACGGAACCAGCATGGCCCGGGTCGCCTCACCGGGAAAGGTCGCTTGCGGCGCTTCCGGTCACCGGTTCGACCCGGCCTGCGGCAGGCTCCCGATACGGGACCCGGAATTCCGCGGGATCCGCTCCTCAATTGTGGCGGAACGCCGTTGGAAACGGGTGGCTTCCGGAGCGGTTCGGGCTTGCCGCAAGGGTCCCTGTCACTGCATCTGGAGGCGTGTCCGAAACCGAGATCCGACGTCGCCGCATACCCGTCTTCAAGACGGTGATGGCGACATTGCTCCTGGTCGTGGGCGGTGCGCTGGTGGCGGTCTGGTCCTTTCCCGACCTCATCAGCGGAGAAGGAACCCGCAACCTGGTGGTCTACTGCTCCCAGGACCAGGTGTACGCAGAGCCGATCCTGGAGCGCTTCCGCGCGACGTCCGGGATCGGGGTCTCACCGATCTTCGACAGCGAGGCGGTCAAGACCGTTGGCATCGCGAACCGGCTCCTGGCGGAACGCAGCCAGCCCCGCTGCGACGTCTGGTGGGGCAACGAGCCGCTGCGGGCGCGTCAGTTGGTGGCGATGGGCGCCATTTCCGACGCCTCCAGGGTCCGGACCTTCGGCAGCCGCCACCGGGTGCTCGTCGTCCAGGAAGCCTCGACGCGGCACCCCAGGTCCATCCGCGACCTCACCAACGCCGCGTGGCGCGGCCGTGTCTCCATCGCCAATCCGCTGTTCGGCTCCACGTCGACCCACCTCCATGCGCTCCGTTCGGTGCTCGGTGAAAGCGGTTGGAGGACCTGGTGCGAGGCGCTGGCCGCGAACAAGCCGTTCCTCGAGGACGGCAATTCGCAGGTGGTCCGGCGTGTCGCCCGAGGCGAGGCCCTGGTGGGATTGACCGATTCCGACGATGTCTTCGCCGCGCGTCGGGAGTCCCTCCCGGTGCGCGCCTTGCCCTGCGACGCCTGGAGCCTGGCCCTTCCGAACGTGGTCGTCCTGGTGAAACCGGCTCATTCCGACAGCCCGGCGGCGAAGTTCGCCGAGTACCTGCTCTCTCCGGAGGTCCGGCTCGAGCTGGTTCGCCAAGGCGCCCTGGATGCCACCCCGGAGGCCCAATCGGCCCCCGTTCCCGGCCTCAATCCCGACTGGACCCGGGTCGTCCGGGACCTGGAGTCCGTCACCGCCGAGATCCAGCGGATCTTCCGCGGCTGAGCCCGCGCCGGTTGCCGGGCCGTCCGGAGTGGTGGATTACGCCGGGTCCTCACCCGCATTTGCCGTCTCTCGTCGCTGTTGCGGCCGTCCCGCCGGACGTTGGATCCTCCACCGACATGGACGATGTCTCGGAACGCTTCGGCGGAGTCGCCCGCCTTTACGGACGCGCCGGCCTCGCACGCTTCCTCGGCGCGCATGTCATGGTCGTCGGTATCGGAGGCGTGGGCTCGTGGACGGCCGAGGCCCTGGCCCGGACGGGAATCGGACGCGTCACTCTGGTCGACCTCGATGAGATCTGCGTCACCAACGTCAACCGCCAGATCCACGCCCTCGAGGAAACCGTGGGCCAGTCCAAGACCGAGGTCATGGCGCGCCGCCTCCGCTCCATCTCGCCCGGCATCCGAGTGGATGCGGTGACGGAATTCTTCCATGCGGAGAACGCGTCGCGGCTCCTGGGACTGGAAGCGGGAACCGAAGCGGGGCGGCCGGACGTCGTGGTGGACGCCATCGACGCCATGGCGAACAAGGTCCGGCTGATCGCCCTGTGCCATGGCCATGGCATCCCGGTGGTCGTCTGTGGGGCTGCAGGCGGACGTCGCGACCCCACCCGGATCCGGACGTCGGACCTCGCCGAGGCCACACACGACCGCCTGTTGTCGGAGGTGCGGAAGCGGTTGCGCAAGGAGCACGGCATGGCTCGGGACGGCAGCCGGCTTGGGATTCCGTGCGTGTTTTCGCCGGAGACCCAGATGTACCCGGATGGCGAGGGCGGGGTCTGCGCCGAACGGCAGTCCGGGCCCGATCAGCCGATGCGGCTCAACTGCGCCACGGGCTTCGGTTCCGCGGCGGTGGTGACGGGCACATTCGGATTCGCGGCGGCCGCGCTGGTCTTCGGAAGCCTCTGCCCAGCCGCTGAGGCGTCCGTCCCGCCGCCGACTTCGTGACGGGGATTCCCGGCGGACTCGAGGACGCCCAGGTGGCGTGGGGCGAAGGAGGCGCGGCAGAGGAATCCACTCGCGCTGCCGAGCCGATGGGAGTGGACTGGACGTCATGACACCCTCATTGCCGGCGTCCGGGCCCCGCCGCGGATTCCTGCGCCGAGCGGCGATGCTGCCGGCGTTCCTCTGGGTCCCGGGAGCCTTCGCCGAGGCGTTGACCCGAACACCGTCGCAGACCGAAGGGCCGTTCTATCCGGACCGGCTGCCGTTGGACACCGACAACGACCTGTTGGTGTTGAACGATGCGAGCACCCCGGCGTTGGGGGTCGTGACCTACCTGTCCGGGCGGATCCTGGACCTGCGCGGGGAACCGGTGAGGGACGCCGTGGTGGAGATCTGGCAGGCGGACGCGAACGGCGTGTACCTGCACAAGGGCAGCGACAACGCGGGTCGACGGGATCCCGGATTCCAGGGCTTCGGCCGGTTCCA